>JAUVTO010000048.1 GCA_030601485.1 Desulfobacterales bacterium
TGAGCTAAAATTTGAAGTGAGCTAAAGTTAAGGAGTCGCTACGCTCCAGCTTTTATACAAATTGGCAGTATTCCTTAACTTTAGGCACTTTAGGTCACTTTAGGCACTTCACACTTAATTGGCTAAGCATTTTTTTTGCCATAACAAGCACAAAATTTACAACTAAGGTACATTATAACCTGATTTATCAGATGGATCTTAATCGCAAAAATATTCTCATCGTGGGCCTCGGCATATCAGGGATTGCAGCGGCACGGTTCGCCAAAAAAAAAGGCGCATCCGTAACCGTAACGGATATGGCCGGTGAAAAAGAGCTGGGCATTTATGCCGCCATGGCGCACAAATTGGGTGTCATCATGGAACTCGGGAAGCATAATATTAAAACCTTTGAACGCGCTGATCTTATCGTGCTAAGCCCCGGCGTTCCCCATACAATCCTTCCGATAAAACGGGCCGTAGCAAAAGGTGTTCCCATAGTTGGAGAATTTGAACTTGCTGCAAGATATATCCGGGAACCTGTTATTGCCGTATCCGGCACCAACGGCAAGACCACAACAACCACGCTTTTGGGCAGCATGCTTGAAAATTCTGGATTTAAGGTCTTCGTCGGCGGCAATATCGGCAACCCATTGATCGATTACGCAGACAAAAGAGGAACAGCAGACATTGTTGTGGCTGAAGTCAGCAGTTTCCAGCTCGATACCATAGATACGTTCAGGCCGCGTGTGGGGGTTCTGCTAAATATCACTGACGATCATCTGGACCGGTATCCGGATTTTAAGTCCTATGCCCGGTCAAAAGGCCGGCTTTTTGAAAATCAGCAACAAAGCGACAGCGCAGTTTTAAACGGTTCTGATCCGATCATCCGTTCGGTAACCAAAGACCTTCACGGCCGAAAACTCCTCTTCTGTCATCAGGAAAATTCTCGGGTTAAAGACAGAGCAAATGCGCTCATCAGCCGGGGTGATCCTTCAACTCCTGCCAACATAACGATTCGTATGAAAGGACACCAAAAAATATCCTTCGACCTTTCCGGGACAAACTTTCCGGGCCGGCACAATCTTGAAAATGCTGCCGCGGCATCACTGGCGGCCATTGCTGTTGGCGGGACCCCGGAAGGAGTGCAATCGGCACTGAACGATTTTAAGGGTCTTCCCCATCGGACAGAATATATCGCAACCATAAACCATGTGCGTTTTTTCGACGATTCAAAGGCAACAAATGTTGATGCGGTAATAAGAGCACTTGAAAGCTTCGGCCAACCCATCATCCTTATAATGGGCGGCCGTGATAAAGGAGGAGATTTTCGCAAACTTTTGGAACCGGTTCGACAACACATTAAAAAACTGATCCTCATGGGAGAAGCAAAGGATAAAATAAAATCTGTTCTTGAGGAAGCTTGCAGGGAAAGATTGCAAACCGCATCCACAATGGAAGATGCGGTAATTTCGGCATATCATGCGGCATCGCCCGGTGATATTGTGCTTTTGTCTCCGGCCTGTTCAAGCTTTGACATATATACCAGTTATGCTGAACGCGGAGAAGATTTCCGCCGGGTGATCGGCAATCTTAAAGAAGTCAAAAGAAAAAAAGCATGACCAAAAATGATCAAAATAGCCGGAAGGTTGGCGGACAGTCCTTCTATTATGATGTCAGGCTGTTATTCCCGGTTCTTTTCCTGGTGGGGATAGGGATTGTAATGGTCTATAGCGCAAGTTCCGCCCTGGCCTTTAAAAAATTTGGAACCGGGTATTATTTTTTAAAAAAACAATCGCTTTTTGCTCTATTAGGGATCGTGGCTCTAATAATTTGCAGCCGTTTTCCATACCGGTTTTTTCGTTCTTTGACATATCCGCTCCTGATCCTGGCTCTGATTTTTCTTGCGGTAATCCTGATTAACGGACTCGGATATTCGGCGGGAGGGGCAAAACGGTGGTTCCGTCTGGGGAGTTTTTCATTTCAGCCCTCTGAATTTGCCCGTTTTGCACTGATAATCTATCTTGCTTACTCCATGAATAAAAAAAAGGATGTGCTTAAGGACTTCTATGTGGGTTTTTTGCCGCATGTTATGATCCTTTGCATGTTTACAGTTCTGATCATTTTTCAGCCGGACTTCGGTTCAGTGGTTATTCTTGGAATTCTTACATGGGTTATGCTTTTTGTCGGCGGAGTTCGCCTTTCGCATCTATTAACGTCATTGGCTTTGATAATCCCCGCTGGATATTTTTTTATGGTCAGTGCCGATTATCGCTTAAAACGGATTACGAGTTTCCTGGATCCTTGGCAGCATTCCGCAAACCACGGCTACCAGATCGTACATTCCCTCATGGCTTTTGGCACAGGAGGCATATGGGGCACAGGTATCGGAAAAGGTTATCAGAAGCTGTTTTATCTTCCTGAACCCCATACCGATTTTATCTTTTCGGTAATCGGAGAGGAGCTCGGCCTTTGGGGAGTCCTGATTATTTTGGGTCTTTATATACTGATTTTCTGGAGGGGGATCTTTATCGCCGTAAATTGTAAGGATTCTTTCGGATCATTCGTAGCAATCGGGCTGACAACGGCAATAGGCCTTCAGGTTTGCGTTAACATGGGGGTTGCCCTCGGACTCTTGCCGACCAAGGGACTTACCCTCCCTTTTTTGAGTTACGGCGGCACGTCCCTGTTATTAAATATGGCATCCATCGGAATACTGATGAATATCGGCACCGCTAAAAAAGTGCTTGAAAATCCTAAAGTATCCAAAACTTAAACCGTGATGAATTCTTTCTTTTACCAATTCATCACTGGTTGAAGTCGGTTCAAATGACAAACGGCAAACAGAACTTAGGGGCTTCGCCCCAATTGGAATGATGGAATAATGGAGTAATGGAATAATGGGTTTGAAGGAGTTTTTTATAATTAAAATGTTTTACTTCCGCCTTTATCCCCAATATTCCAGCATTCCAGCATTCCATTCTGGTGGCATAAACAAGTTGCCATTAATAAACCTGTATTTTTAAGAAGTTGTAGAATTTCTGAGACGTACAATTATGGTGCAGAACGACAAAAAAGGAGACATAACAAGAGACTTACGTTCATTACGGCAGTCATCGGATCCCCTGCGCATTGTCATCGCCGGCGGAGGAACCGGCGGCCATCTTTTTCCGGGCATCGCCATGGCTCAAGAATTTATGGCCGGAAATCCGAACAACAGACTCTTATTTGTCGGTACGGGCAAGCCCTTTGAAACCACAGCGTTATCAAAAGCGGGTTTTGCCCATAAACGTATTACATCAGAAGGAATCAAGGGCCGGGGATTATGGAACCAGACCAAGTCTATCCTGAAAATACCCAAGGGGATATTTGAATCCGTCATGATCCTGAAACGGTTCAGGCCGGATCTGGTCATTGGTGTGGGGGGATATTCCGCAGGTCCTTTGGTTGCCGGAGCATGGCTTCTGGGTATTAAAATAGTTCTTCATGAGCAGAATATTCTGCCGGGAATTACAAATCGAATTTTATCCCGTCTTGCGGACCGGATATATGTTTCGTTTGACGATATCCCAACCGGTTTTAACCCCAAAAAAGTTCTTTATACCGGAAACCCTGTGCGCAGAGAAATCCTGCAATTTGCAAAGAATCAAAAAGTCGGGGAAATTGATGATTCAACGCAACAGCGGCATTTTGCGATCCTCATATTGGGGGGAAGCCAGGGAGCACACAGCATAAACATGGCTCTGTTGGACGCTATAGATAAGATCAAAGACAAAGACAAAAAAAATTTTATACATCAGACCGGACTCAATGATGAAACAAGAGTAAAAAATGCATACGAGCTGCATGGTGTGTCCTGCAGAGTTCAGGCATTTTTCAATGATATGGACCGGCAATATCAAAAAGCCGATCTTGTCATATGCCGGGCAGGAGCAACAACAGTGGCGGAAATCAAAGCTGTTGGAAAGGGCGCTATTTTCATACCGTTTCCTTTTGCTGCGGATAATCACCAGGTTTTAAACGCCCGTTCGCTGGAAAAAGCCGGGGCCGCCGAAATGATCCTTGAAAAAGATCTCAACGGCAACGTCCTTGCCGAGCGAATTAATTTTTACGCTTCAAGCCCGGATACGCTTCGTCAGATAGCATCCCGGGCAAGGGACCTGTCTCGTCCGGATGCGGCAGCAGTTATTGTTGATGACTGCTACAGACTAATTAAACGTCTCGGGAATTCTACTATTTATTGAAAATAAAGGTATTTTTCAGACTTATGTTTTTAACTCGGACATGGAATAATGGAATGATGGAATATTGGAATGATGATTTAAAGAAGATTACATTCCTCTATTTAATTCCCGTGAAGAGGAATTTTACAATAACCCAATTTTCCATTTTCCCAGAAGCCAATATTCCAGTGTTCCAATATTCCAACATTCCAATTGTGAGCGAAGCGAACTAACTTGTATACACATGTTTCTTAAAAAATACCATATCCATTTTGTCGGAATCGGCGGTATCGGGATGAGCGGAATTGCCGAACTCCTCCTCAATATCGGCTACAAGGTTTCGGGATCTGACAGCAGTAGTTCAGACATCACCCGGCGCCTGGAAAATCTTGGAGGAATTATATTTAAAGGACATTCTGCCGAGCAAATCCGCGGGGCGGATGTTGTGGTCACGTCATCGGCCATCGTCCCCGGAAACCCGGAGGTTGTCGCCGCCGGTCAGGCGTCAATTCCGGTAATACCCAGAGCCGAAATGCTTGCCGAGCTCATGCGTTTAAAGTACAGCGTGGCCATTGCAGGCGCCCATGGCAAAACATCAACCACCTCGATCATCGCTTCCGTATTAGGCAAAGGCGGACTTGATCCCACGGTGGTCATCGGCGGAAAACTCAAAAGCATAGATTCCAATGCACTTCTTGGAGAGGGAGACTATATCGTAGCTGAAGCCGATGAAAGTGACGGTTCTTTTCTAAAAATTTCTCCGACCATAGCAGTGGTAACCAACATAGATCGTGAGCATCTCGATTTTTACCGGGATTTGAACGCCATCAAAAAAGTTTTTTTAAGCTTTATCGACAAAATACCTTTTTACGGTCTGGCGGTCCTTTGCCTGGACAATGAGCCGATCCAGGATATTATTCCGAGCATCCAAAAACGTTTTACAACTTACGGGATGAGTACTCAGGCCGATTTCCAGGCCAAAGACGTGGTTTTCGAGGGGCTGAAAAGCAGATTTCACGTATATCATCTTGGAACAAAGCTCGGAGAAATCCTTTTGAATCTTCCGGGTATCCATAATGTTTATAACTCCCTGGCAAGCATTGCAGTGGGAATCGAGCTTGATATTTCATTTGATGTTATAAAATCGGCTCTGCAAACCGTGGAAGGTGTTCAGCGCAGGCTTGAAATCAAAGGAGAAAAAAAAGGGGTCACCGTTGTGGATGACTATGGTCATCATCCTACGGAAATCAAAATCACGCTGCAAGCGGTCAGGGAAAGCTGGCCCCACAGGCGGGTTGTGGTGGTGTTTCAGCCCCACCGCTATACCAGAGCCCAGGCGCTCTTTGATGAATTCACCCGTTCATTTTATCAGTCGGACATTCTGGTGGTTCTTCCCATATATGCAGCCGGAGAAGAAAAGATAAAGGGAGTAGAAGGCCATGCGCTGTTTGAAGGAATCCGGAGCCATGGCCACAAAGGAATCGTTTATATGCAGGATTTCGAAACAGCGGTTTCACATCTGATAAAAATTCTGAGCCCGGAAGATATTCTTATAACCCTGGGCGCAGGAGATGTTTGGAAAGTCGGAGAGATGGTACTAAAAGACTATTGATTTCATATAGTTGTAGAAATTCCGAGACGTAAACGATGGCTCTGGATTCTGATTCAATAAAATGGCTTAAAAGCCGTTTCCACAACACTGTCAAATTTGGCGAGCCCATGTCAAAACATACATCGTTGCGTGTGGGCGGCCCGGCCCAAGCTTTTGTTGTTCCGGAAAATATTGAGGCCTTAAAAGCCCTTGTGAAATGGTCATGGCACAAAAAAATTCCTTATCTCATATTGGGAAACGGCACAAATCTGCTGGTCAAAGACAGCGGCATAAACGGAGTTGTGATCGTGTTGACACAGTGTCTTAAAACCATTTCTCAAACAGACCGGAACACCCATGGGATTATGGTTACCGCCATGGCAGGCGCACAATTGAAAACACTTTGTTCCTTTGCCCTGAAGAGGGGACTTGAAGGGATGAATTTTGCCATGGGCATTCCGGGTACGGTTGGGGGAGGGATTATGATGAATGCAGGCACTTCCTATGGCTCCATGGAAGGTGTTCTTGAATCAATAAACATTCTGCTTCCCACCAGCCAGATGCGCAACATTAAAAAAGAAAATCTCGATTTTGCTTACCGGAAGCTTTCATGGAACAAAGAGGATATAGAGGTTCATCCCGGGCAACAGGTTATTTTAGACGGCTGTTTCCGTCTGCATCCTTCTGACCCTGAAAAACTGAAAAAAGAAGCCCAACAAATTTTAGAAACACGCTGGCAAAGACAGCCGAGAGGTCTGCCCAGTGCAGGATGTTTTTTTAAAAATCCCGTATCCGGGAAGACCGCCGGCGAGCTTATTGAGACGGCCGGACTCAAGGGAAAATCCATGGGCGGAGCAAAAATTTCATCAAAACACGCCAATTTTATAATAAATCACCATAACGCATGCGCCGATGATTTCCTAAAATTGATGGAACTTGTTGAAGAAACCGTATTAAAAAAGTTCAACATTAATCTTGAAAGAGAGGTTAAGGTTGTTGGGTCGTAAGCACATACGAAGTAACTATTACAAGAACAGCGCTGCCAAAAAGCGTAACAGAATTATAAAACGTCTTGTTTTCTGTATTAAAACAGCGGGCGTGGTCGCCGCTTTGCTGCTGGTTAGTTTTCTTTTTATTTTTAGTTACGACTTTTTAACACAATGCAACTATTTTAAGGCCGAAAAACTGGTCGTTACCGGTACGAGCAGGATCTCTGAAAAACAGGTCCTGGAGCAGGCACAGATAAAAAAGGGAATAAACATTATTTCCGTAAATCTTTCAATGGCCAGAAAACGGCTGTTGGCACATTCATGGATCACCGAGGCTGAAGTCGGCAGAGACCTTCCGTCCGGAATTTATATCAGAATAAAAGAACACAAACCGCTTGCCGTTCTCGACCTTGGCCGCAAATTTTTAATCAATACTTCCGGGGAAATATTCAAGGAAATGGCGGTATCAGATCCTGACCAACTGCCGATTATCAGCGGACTTGAGTTCTCAGACATCAATACACGGGACAAACCCCGCAGCATGCCGTTTAACGCCGTAATGAATGTTCTGGAACTGGGTCAAAAATCTAACAGCGTTCTTCCTTGCAAGTTAATAAAAAAGATTCGGGTGGATCGAGAAATGGGCCTTACAATTTATGCCTTTGATCGTATCAAGGCAATAAAAATCGGATATAATGACTACCCGAATAAATACGACAGGCTTAAAAATATTCTTGTGCATCTCAAAAAAAGAAGGGGTTTTTCACATCTGGAATCAATCGATCTCAATAATTTAAATCGCATTGTTGTACATCCAACGAAAATGGAATCGCCTGCCGGAAGTCATAAGGAGGTTTAACATGCAACGACAGGAAAATATTATTGTGGGCCTTGATGTTGGCACGACGAAAATCTGCGCTGTGGTTGGTGAAGTGGAAGGAAACAAAATAAATATTATCGGCATCGGCACCCACCCCTCAATAGGGCTTCGGAAAGGCGTAGTGGTAAATATTGAATCTACGGTAGAATCGATTCAAAAGGCTATCGAAGAGGCGGAACTTATGGCCGGATGTGAAATTTCATCCGTATATGCCGGGATCGCCGGAGGTCACATAACCGGTTTTAACAGTCGCGGAATCGTAGCAATAAAGGGTCCTGAAGTAACAAAAAATGATGTGGAACGGGTCATTGATGCAGCACGCGCCGTGGCAATCCCCATGGACCGTGAAGTCATCCACGTCATTCCCCAGGAATTTATCATCGACGATCAGGGCGGTATTCAGAATCCTGTGGGCATGTCCGGTGTAAGGCTGGAAGCTAAAATTCATATTGTGACCGGCGCCGTCACATCTGCTCATAACATTGTAAAGTGTGCAAACCGATCCGGTCTTGATGTCTGCGATATCGTCCTGGAACCCCTTGCTTCAGGGGAAGCCGTACTGACCGGTGAAGAGAAAGATCTGGGCACGGCACTTCTGGATCTTGGCGGCGGAACCAGCGACCTGGCAATCTTTTTCGGAAAAAACATCAAACACACGTTTGTTCTGTCGCTTGGGGGTAACAACCTGACAAATGATATCAGCATCGGTTTGCGCGCATCGCAGGCTGAAGCTGAAAAGATCAAAATAAAATACGGCACCTGTATTGCCCGGGATATCAGCAACGAAGAAACCATTGAAGTCCCGGGTATGGGGGGGCGCAAGCCAAGGAAACTTCCCAGACAGATACTGGGAGAAATATTAGAACCCCGTATCGAAGAGATCTTCACGTTAATAAAAATGGAAATTTTCCGGGCCGGTATGGACAACTTCATCACATCCGGCCTGGTTCTGACCGGCGGATCATCCCTTTTGCACGGTATAACGGATATTGCCGAATCGATTTTCGATGTTCCAAGCCGACTCGGCACACCCAGGGGAATCAGCGGCCTTATCGATGTGGTCAATAATCCCATGTATGCCACCGGTGTGGGACTTGTCCTGTACGGGGCAAAACATCGGCCCGAAAAGAAATTCAGAATTCGTGACACAAACATTTTTAACCGGGTCATGGCTCGGATGAAACGGTGGTTTAAAGATGTAATTTAAACTTATTTTACAGGAGGTGGGGAAAAATGTTTACTTTGGTAGAAAATGAAAATTCTGCAAAAATCGTGGTAATTGGGGTTGGAGGAGCTGGTGGAAATGCCATTAACAATATGATCGATTCCAAGCTCCAGGGGGTAAAATTTATCGCCGCCAACACAGATTCACAGGCTCTTGACATCTCCAAGGCATCCTTCAGGATGCAGATTGGAGAAAAGCTTACACAGGGACTGGGCGCCGGCGCTGATCCTCAAATCGGAAGGGATGCCGCAATTGAAAATTCCGAGGCCATCAAAAATACGCTTGAGGGAAGCCACATGGTGTTCATCACTGCAGGATTCGGCGGCGGGACCGGGACCGGAGCTGCACCGGTTATCGCTGAACTTTGCAAAGAAATTGATGCCCTTACCGTTGCGGTGGTGACAAAGCCTTTTTCATTTGAAGGCCGGAAACGGGCAAAACAGGCTGAAGGGGGGATTAATTCCCTTAAAAAAGTCGCTGACACGGTTATCACCATACCCAATGACAGGCTGAGGGGACTTGCGTCAAAAAACGCCAAAATGACCGACATGTTCAAAAAGGCTGATGAGATTCTGCTCCATTCGGTCAAGGGCATTACTGATCTTATTATGATGCCGGGGTTGATCAATCTCGACTTCGCCGATGTCAGGACTATCATGTCTAAAGCCGGTATGGCCATCATGGGCATTGGTACATCCAATGGTGAAAACCGTGCCTTGGAAGCCGCCGAACGTGCCATATCCCATCCCCTGCTGGAAGATATTTCCATTTGCGGCGCCAAGGGAGTTTTGATCAACATAGCCAGTAACAGCGATTTGACAATGGAAGAGATGACCGAAGCTTCAGAGCGGATATATAATGAAGTCGGAGAAAATGCCGATATTATCTGGGGAACCGTGATAGACGACACCCTGGGCGATGAGATGCGGGTAACCGTTATTGCAACCGGAATCGATTCAAGTCCCAAGTCTGAATTGGGAACCGAGCTCAGAGGCAAAATCAGAGATATCACTTTGGACGACTTAAACGATTCCGTAGATTACGACGAACCCACATTTATCCGCCGGAAACAAGCGGTGGGTGAATTGAGCGGCGCTACATACAGAGGATACAAAGGGATTGTAATTGATAACAACGACCTTAATGACCTGGATGTGCCGACATTTTTAAGAAAAAAGGCGGACTAGCACCTAAACTTTGATTTTTTGTGTTTTTATGTGAAAAACTCAAATAACAAACAAATAACAATGACCAAAAAACAAATAACAAACAATTGACTTTGGATCTTATTTGGGCTTTGGTATTTCTTTGGAATTTGGAGCTTGTAGTTTGGAATTTATTTGAGATTTGATGCTTGTGATTTGTTATTTCTCTCCGAGCAGTAGGATCTACGAACAGGAAGCCGGCTTGTCCGGCTTACTTATTTACATTTAATCATCAATGGCATGGAAAACCAACAAATTCCATAAAAGATT
>JAUVTO010000105.1 GCA_030601485.1 Desulfobacterales bacterium
CTGCCGTGCAGGTGTAGCAGTGATCCGCTGTAGCAATGTGGCTGCCCGGTTCGGGAGGACCGGACATTTCAGAAACATGGACTTTTCGTCCTCCCATGAAAAGGCCCCTGGCAAGATTAACATCGCAATCGTAAAGAAATCCGTCCCAGGAAACAGAGACCATGGTGCGGCACATCACGCCTTCAACAGCGCAGGGGTTGAGGCCGGACGAGCGCTTGGCCATATTTTTTTCCTAATTGCCCGATTTTCTGAGCCACCGGAGATATCTTCCCAAAGGCACATTGGCAAAATTAAAGAGATTGTTGAAAACAATACCCCATTTTTCCTTCAGCACTTGGCGAAACCTCTTTTCCGTTTCAACCTGCGCAGGCGGAAGAAATGCCCCGGTGGGGTTAGACACCAGATTGAGTATTAGGCCGGACCCCTTGTGTCCATACCCGATGGCATTCAGCTTTTTCAGTGCATGGATGCTGACTTTAAAGATACCGTCACCTCGCTGTGAATCTGTCTGAAGCTCGTTTAAAGAAGGAAAAGAGGCGACAATGATTACGCGATAAGATTTTAACAGCTCAAACAAATGGTCTCTTTTCCCGTCGTTCAAGGCCGACAGGTTTGAGCGCAGCATAAGCCGTAAGGCCAAAGGAGACATTTCTTGTATCAGCCTGCTGATATGGGGATTCAGTTCAGGCGCTCCACCGGTGATATCTATGGTTTTAAATTGGCTTCGCCGGGCATAGGAAACAACTTGGTTTACGATTTCCGGTCCCATATTTTCTTTACGGGCCGGGCCTGCATTCAAATGGCAGTGACGGCATGTCTGGTTGCATAGCAAACCCACATTCACCTGTAATGTATGGGTTCGCGCCCGGTTTAATTTAAGGCCGTGACCGGAGAGGGTCAGGCTGAACGGGGCAACACCAACCGTATCTTCCGATGAGACCGTATCCTTTTTATATAATGTTTGCTCGGCAATCATTTTTTTACCCCGAATGTTGTTTTAAATTGAAAACCTGGTCCTCCCTCCGGGCCGTAGGCTGGGACAGGATTTTACATGGATAACTTTTCAGTAATGTTGCGCATCTGAATGCCATGAATCAGCGAAGCACCGCCGCGAATGGCCGTTACCACATGGATTGCTTCTGTCATTTCCGCCGGATTGGAACCCTTTTCGAGACAGGCCTGTGTATAGGCGTCAATACAGTAGGGACACTGGACGGCATGGGCAACAGCCAGGGCAATGAGGGCCTTTTCTCTTTCGGTAAGCTCACCTTGGGCGAACACGGCGCCGTAATACTCAAAAAACTTTTTCGCTAATTCGGGCACTTCTTTTCCGATCTCTTTAAATTTCAGTAGATCTTCGGGATTGTAGTATGTTTCCATTTTTGTTTCTTTCCTAACGCTTTAATTTAGTTGCTTAGTATTTATTTTTGTGTTTTTTATGGCGAACCTTTTTTCTTCCCGCCACAAAGGCACCAAGACACTAAGAAAGAATAACAAAATAAAATCCTTTGTGTCTTTGTGACTTGGTGGCAAATATTCTTTTAAAAAATATATTCTTCTTTACTCTTGATGAACTCGTAAAAAGTCCTATTTAGACGGTTTCGTAAAAAATTCAAATTCAAGGCGTGCAATTTTTGTAATCATGAGGCGTACTTATCGTACGTTGAATGATTACGAAATGCAGCACAACGCAGAAGTTGGAATTTTTACGAGACCGTCACTCTTCACAGGTTTCAGGAGTGCAGGCCCTCCCTTTAAGATTGAAAAAAAACTTGAGACTTTTCTTAATCTTATTGGAAAATATCTTGGGAGAAAAGTATGTTCCGGCAACCTTTTTATTAATCTCACCGATTGTGGGATAGGGATGCACAGCAGAAGCCAGAGTGGAAAGCTTTACTTTCCCATTTAACGTTGCCACCCATTCACTGATCAGGTCTCCTGCCCGGGGGCCTAAAATCTGAACACCCACCGGCTTTTCTTTCTCATCCAGGATCATTTTAATCTTGCCGATTTTTTCGCCCTCTGCCAGGCTGCGGTCGTTGTCTTTGAATTCCTCTGTCCAGACAGCATAATCGATTCCGGCTGCCTGAGCTGTTTTTTCATTCATCCCGATGCTTGCCAGTTCGGGATCTGAGTAGGTACACCATGGCAGAAAAGTATAATCGGTTTTCCGGGGAAGATGAAAAATTGCGTTGCTAATTACAATGCCCCCTTCGTAGCCGGCTGCATGGGTAAACTGGAAGCCTCCGTTGACATCTCCGGCTGCATAAATGTGTTTGTGATTTGTCCGTAACCTTTTATCTACCTTGATGCCTCTTTTATCAAATTTAACACCAATATCTTCGAGCCCCAATTCTTCGACATTGGCGGATCTGCCCATGGCGACAAGGATGGTTTCAGCTCTCAGACGGATCGTTTTTCCCTCAGCATTTTTTATGACCACTTGTTTTTGGCGGCCCAGATCTTTTGTGGCTTCAATGGAAGAATTTAAGTGGAAGACCACACCTTCAGAACGCATGACGTTCATAACCCCATCGGCCATGTCTTTGTCCTCTTTTCCCAGAATCTGTTCGCCACGATCCACAATATAAACCTTTGTTCCCAGACGGTTAAAGGCCTGTCCCATTTCTGTTCCTATGGGACCGCCGCCTAAAATGATCATAGACTCAGGCAGATGATCAAGGTAAAAGATCTCCTTGTTGGTGATATAAGGGGTCTTATCCAGACCTTCAATGGGAGGAGCTGCCGGAGAGGAACCTGTTGCAATGACCCAGTACTTGGCTGATAAATCTTTTCCGTTCAGCTGGATGGTGTGTTCATCTGTAAATTTTGGGTCTCCAAATTCTACTTTGGCTCCAAGATTGCAGAATCTTTCCTCAGAATCATGCTTTTGAATGATGCTTATCACCGATTTAATTCTTTTTGACACGTGCCCAAAGTCTACCGGAGGCACCTCAACTTGGGGTAGACCGAAGGCTTTGGCATTTTTCATCTGGTGATAAACATGAGCCGTTTTGATTAACGTTTTACTGGGGACGCATCCAAAGTGCAGGCAGTCACCGCCAAGCTCCTTTTCTTTTTCAACCAGCAGTGTTTTGGCTCCCAGTTGGGCAGCACCGGATGTAACGGTTAAGCCGGCAGCGCCCCCACCGATAACGCCAATATCATAATCATAATCAGCCATAATCTACTCCTTTTTTATTTTGTCCTGAAAAACCTGGTCCTTTGGGCCTCCGGCTCCGCTTCCAGCCCGTAGGGCTTACAGGCCGGAGGGTAAAGCCTATGCCTCGGAGAGCCAGGTCAGAGATAGATGGCTCTGCCTTGGAGTTTTGTGTCTAAAATCACAAATTCCAAGCACCAAATTCCAAATAAATCTCAAACTCCAAATTCCAAATTCCAAACCGGTTCAACGCGCAGCGCAGGCGCTTGCGCCGCGTGAGCGATTGTTTTTTTGTTTGGGATTTTGAATTTCGGTCATTGTTATTTGTTTGTTTTTTGGGATTTGTTTTTTGGGATTTCAATATGTCAATGAACTTCCAACAAAGCAAATCCCCTCTGGGGATAACCAAAGCCGGTCCTCTGGGCCAGGATTCTTTACAAGGATACCAGAGTGTACCGGAATAAGTAAAAGCTCTTTGAAACATCTGTCGTAGTTATCCTCACGTCCTTACATGACAGAATTTGAGACCTTTTCAAGACGCATAAATGGAACAATTACGCACAGCCATGGCCGCTTCCTGAAGAGCCTCGGCAAAAGTGGGATGGCCGTGGACTGTCCGGGCGATGTCTTCGGAACTTGCACCGAATTCAATAGCCAGCACACATTCAGCGATCATGTCCGCGGCGCGTGGTCCGATGATATGTACGCCTAAAATTCGATCGGTTTTAGAATGGGCGATGAGCTTGACAAAACCATCCTGTTCTCCCATGCACCGGGCCCGCCCGGCCCCTGAAAAGGGATAGGTGCCGATACAATAAGGGATATTTCGCTCTTTTACCTGTTCCTCGGTGAGACCGACACTGGCAACCTCCGGCCAGGTATAGACTACCGCCGGAATGGCATCGTAATTTACCTCACCGGGGAGGCCGGCGATACACTCGGCAGCGGCGATTCCTTCTGCCGAGGCTTTATGGGCCAGCATAGGTCCCGGTATGAGATCACCGATAGCATGGATGGAAGGAATGTTGGTTCGATATGCTTCATCCACCAACACATGGCCGGTTCGAGAATCGGTTTCCACGCCGATCTCTTCCAACCCCAAATTTTGCGTCAAGGGCCGTCTGCCAACCGACACCAGGAGACGATCACAAGTAATCGTATCTTCTTTTCCGTTAGATTCCAATGTCATCCGTACTTTGTTTTTAGAGATTTTGGCGCCGGTAACCCGGGTGTTTAGGTAAATTTCCAGCCCCTGCTCTTTGAGGATCCGACCCAGGGTTCGGGCCACTTGACCGTCCAGGGTGGCGGCAATTTGAGGCAGCATTTCAACAACGGTTACTTTTGCGCCCAGGCGAAGCCAGACCGATCCCAGTTCCAAACCGATATACCCCCCTCCCACAATACCCAAGTGCTTGGGAACCCTTTTAAATGAGAGGGCTTCCGTAGAAGTGACGATATGTTTGCCGTCAAATTCCAGGCCGGGCACCTGAACCGGGGTACTACCGGTGGCAAGGATGATCGACCGGGTTTCAAGGATCTGTGGTTTTCCATTATTCGAAGAGCCGGAAGGTTTGGATATCTCAACACGGTCAACATCGGCAAGCCGTGCGGTTCCGTGAAACACCCTGATGCTGTTTCCTTCAAGGAGTTTGCGAACATTATCCGTGAGGTCTTCAACCACCTGTTCTTTGCGTGCCATCATTGCCGGCAGATCCAGACTTAATTTGCCTGTTTTGATCCCGTGGGAAGCAAAGTGATCTTTGGCCAGGTGAAAATATTCACTGGAGTCCAGCAACGCTTTACTCGGAATGCATCCGATATTCAGACATACCCCGCCTAAACGAGCCTCCTTTTCAACACAAGCCACCTTTAAGCCCAGTTGGGTCGCGCGTACGGCCGCCACGTATCCTCCGGGGCCCGTACCGATAACTGTAAGGTCGTAAATTTCTTTCTGTGTCATATTTAAATCTCCATCATGATCCGTTCCGGATTTTCAATATGTTCCTTAATCCGTACCAAAAAGGTGACTGCTTCTCTTCCGTCCACGATCCGGTGATCATAGCTAAGGGCCACGTACATCATGGGCCGTATTTTTATTTCATTATCAACCACCACCGGCCGTTTTTCAATTTTATGCATTCCCAATATGCCGCTTTGGGGCATATTTAGAATCGGGGTGCTGAGCAGAGATCCAAACACTCCGCCGTTACTGATAGTGAATGTACCTCCCTCCAGATCGGAAAGCTCAAGGCGATTGTTTTTTATTTTATCCACATAGTCCACAATAGCCTGTTCGAGTTGGGCAAAGCTTAAAGTCTCAGCATTGCGAATGACCGGGACCACCAGACCGCGGGCGGTGCTGATGGCAACGCCGATATGGTGATAGTGGTGGTAGACAATCTCTTTTTCATCAATAAATGCGTTAATTTCAGGGAATTCTTTGAGGGTGTCCACGCACGCTTTGATAAAGAAAGACATAAATCCCAGTGACACCCCATACTTTTCACGAAAGCTTTCCTTGAACTGCGTCCGGATGGCCATGGTACGACTCATGTCGATCTCGTTAAAAGTGGTGAGCATGGCGGTATTCTGTTTGGCTTCCACAAGCCGTGATGCAATGCGCTGGCGAATCGGACTCATGGGTTTGCGTGTAATCTCTTCTCTCCCGGAAATGACCGGCTCCGGGGATATCCCAGGCTTTGAAATTGCAACTTCACTAATTCCAGATGGAACCTTTTGTTGAGTTGGAACAGCAAACTTGCCCTGTTCCAGGTAGAGGAGCACATCGCCTTTGGTAATCCTGTTGCCTGGTCCGGTGCCGGTGATTGACGCAACATCAAGATTTTTTTCAGCAACCAATCGGCGGACTGAGGGCGGCAGTATTTGCCGGATGCCGGTCAGCATCGGATCGGGCTGTTCGGGTTCAGGTGGAGCTATTGCCGGCGCAGGTTCCTCTGTCTCTACAGGTGGTGCCGAAGGAATTATCTTTTCTTCTTCTGGCGGGGTCGGTTCTGGAGGATGTGCGGTGACAGCCTCCATGGCAATGGTTCCCACCACTGTACCGATGGCAACGGTCTCCCCTTGGGATACAAGTATCTTTAAAACCCCTGTAGCTTCTGCCACGATTTCCAGAGTTACCTTGTCGGTTTCAACAACAAAGAGTGGTTCGTCTTTTTGAGTCGTATCGCCGTCCTTTTTGTACCACTCCACAAGAACCGCTTCCTGTACCGATTCTCCAACACTCGG
>JAUVTO010000064.1 GCA_030601485.1 Desulfobacterales bacterium
CCCGTTTGATGAGAACATGATGTTTTTTTGATTCATGGTTGGTTTATTTCATGAATCGTGATATTTTTCAACAAAACAAAGACACTTAAAACGTTTAAAATGAAAGTTAAAAAAGGACAACTTGTCGAACTTGAAATTTCCGGGATAGCTTTTGGAGGGAGAGGTCTTGCGCGGGTGGACGGCCTTGCTGTTTTTGTCGATGGGGCGGTACCTTTGGATTTGGTTATTGCCCGCATCGTAAAGAAAAAGAAGCAATATGCGGAAGCCCGGGTCCATACACTGGTTACGCCGTCTCCATTCAGAATCCCTGCCGACTGTATGTACAGCGGTTTTTGCGGCGGTTGCAAATGGCAGTTTTTAGATTACTCTAAACAGCTCGAATACAAACAACAACACGTTCTGGAATCGATTGAGCGAATCGGGCTTATCCGGGACGTACCGGTGCATCCGACAATACCATCCCCCGCAATTTTTGGATACCGGAACAAAATGGAGTTTTCCTGCTCCGACCGAAGATGGCTTTTGCCGGATGAAATGGGTAAAGAGAGTGTTGACATCAGTTTCGCTCTCGGGCTTCATGTGCCGGGAACTTTTTACAAAGTTCTTGATACCCATTCATGTCTGATTCAGCCGGAATTGGGGAACCATATTCTCGATGATGTCAGAACATTTATCAAGGCTTCAGACGCCCCTGTTTACGGGCTTCGCAGTCATACGGGTTTCTGGCGTTTTCTTATGCTCAGACATTCTGTTGCGTATGACCGGTGGATGGTAAACATCATTACTGCAAAAGAAGATCGAAAAACCGTGCAGCCCCTTGCCTTTCAACTTATGGACAAATATCCTCAAATCATTTCAGTGGTAAACAATATTACTTCCCGCAAAGCAGGTATTGCCGTGGGAGAATATGAAATTCAACTTGCCGGGAGTTCCTGCATAAAGGATAAAATCGGGGATTTTGAGTTTGAAATATCGGCAAACTCTTTTTTTCAAACCAATACCCTGGCTGCCCGAAGGTTATACCATACCATCAAGGAATATGCCGGACTCTCAGGCCGGGAGACGGTTGTGGATCTTTACAGCGGGACCGGGTCCATCGCCATTTGTCTTGCCGATGGTGCAAAAAAGGTGATCGGCATGGAAATCGTTGAGAGTGCTGTGGCCGATGCAGTAAAAAACTGCCGGATTAACGGCGTTTCCAATTGTCAATTTATTGTCGGTGATATTAAGGAAGAACTTGCGCGAATCATTGATAGACCTGAAGTTATGATTATCGATCCTCCCAGGGCGGGTATGCACAAGGATGTTGTCAAAGGGGTTCTTGAAATGGCCCCTGCAAGGATTGTTTATGTGTCCTGCAATCCTGCAACAATGGCAAGGGATATGGGTATGATGAAGGAAAGCTATGGTGTGTTGGAAGTACAACCGGTTGACATGTTTCCCCACACCTATCACATAGAGTCGGTGGCAAGGCTTGAAAAAAGGGGGAAATGACAAGATAGATTCCCTTTTTCCACTTTTTCTTGACAGGCTTCACAAATTTTCCTAACCTGGCGTAATCAAGATAAATATAGCCGGTGTAGACAGATAGAGCCAAGATCGAAAAGCGGACAAGACAGGAGAGATAACGGAGGGCTTATGGAAATCAAGACGGTCAAGATTGAAAAAACGGATGATTTGAATATGATCTTAGGGCATTCTCACTTTATCAAGACGGTCGAAGATGTCTATGAGGCGATCGTCAATACCGTGCCGGGAGCAAAATTCGGTCTGGCATTTTGTGAAGCTTCCGGTCCGTGCCTGGTGCGATATACCGGCACAGATAATGATTTAATTGAATTGGCGAAGAAAAATGCCTATAATCTTTCGGCGGGTCACTGTTTCATCATTTTTATGAAAGACATGTTTCCCGTCAATGTTTTGAATACGATCAAAAACGTTCCGGAAGTCTGCAGGATCATTTGCGCAACGGCAAATCCTGTGGAAGTTCTTGTTGCAGAGACAGAGCTGGGACGAGGGATAGTCGGTGTCATTGACGGGTTTCGCTCAAAAGGGATTGAAACCCAAGTCGATATTAAGGAACGAAAGGAGTTTTTGCGGGCCATCGGTTATAAGCAGTAAACGCTCAAAAGTGCCTAAAGTTTGAAGTGAGCTAAAGTTGAGGAATGCGCTTTCAGCGCAGTAATTTTAAAAATGATAGAATACCATAATTTTAGGCACTTTAGCTCACTTCAAACTTCTTTATCATATGTACATGAGCTTAGCCTCTAATTCATCTTCCTTAAGCCGGATAAGTACATATCCTCCCATGCATAACATTCCGGGATTCAACACCTTTGTTTTGCCGATAAAATCTTCGGATTCCGCTTCATGGATATGACCCGTTAAACAGATATCCGGCTGGACACGCTGGATAAATTCCAGCACTGACCGGTTGCCCACGTTTTCTCCGGAAGGCAGATCGGCTGCTTTTGATCCAAAAGGCGGATCATGGGCCACGAGAATCAGTTTCGGCAGATGCTTTATTTGTTCATATCCTTGGCTTAGCCACTGTGCCAGCCTGTCGTTTGGGACCTCGGAAGGGGTCATAAAAGGAGTTGGTGTAGAATATCCCACACCCATAATACCGATATTTTCGGTTAGTTGTTTACCCTTTGCATGAATATTCCACCCCTTATCATCTAAATAAGAAGTGATTTCAGGCCGATCCATATTACCTATCTGAGCGTAGATATTGGGATTTATCTTAAAAACCACTTCCAGTAACTCGCTTGCCCTTCGGATGCCGCCTCTGTTGGTTATGTCACCACTGATAATCACACCGTCCGCATCGGCAAGATCCGGAATTTCATCAACAAGTGAAAGATCTTCATGAATATCACCAAATCCTATCCAGAATTTTTCGTTTGTGCTCATAAAACAATACCTTTTTCGTATGTGTTCAGGAGGCAGTCATTTCCCATTTACTTCGGTGTCTCCGTCACTGGTATTTTCAATGATTTAGCAGCGGTGGCATTCCTGCCCCCTCCGCATTCCACCTTCGCTGCGCTCAGGCTGGCTGCGGTCTCCCCCATTGCTAAATCATTGAAAATGCGAAGCGACTTCGCCAATAACGTTACGGGAAAACAACTGTCCCCTGAATAGTTACCCTTTTTCTATATTCTGTTTATAATAGAAGCCATATACCCGGCCCCAAATCCGTTATCAATATTCACAACAGCAACATTTGAACTGCAGCTGTTCAACATGGCAAAAAGAGCAGTTAAACCACCAAAGCTGACACCGTAGCCTATGCTTGTGGGAACAGCGATCACTGGCCGACTCACCATCCCGGCAACCACGCTGGGAAGTGCTCCTTCCATTCCTGCCACTACAACAAGAACCGAAGCCCGGTCGATTAATTTTTTATGGTTAAACAACCGGTGAATGCCTGCAACCCCAACATCAAAAACAGATTCCACCGGGTTTCCCATAGCCTGTGCCGTAAGCAATGCCTCTTTGGCAACCGGTATATCTGATGTTCCGGCAGAAATTATAACTATGGTCCCTTTGCCCCGTACAGGGATTTCATGTTTTTTCCAGACAACCATTTTTGCATCTTGATGATATATTGCTTCAGGAAAGCGTGAAACAACCTGATCCGCTTGAATGGAGTCTATGCGAGTAACCAGAACGACTTTTTCCTGAGGCAGCATTTTTTCCATGATACCGACAATCTGGTCGGCTGTCTTTTCCTGCCCAAATATAACTTCAGGAAACCCCTTGCGCAGTGAGCGGTGATGGTCAATATGTGCATAGTCAAGATCCTCAAATGAAAGGTGCTTGAGTTTTCGGGCGGCATCTTGGACAGATATTTTGCCTGTGGCAACATTGCCAAGAATCTGATTCAACAATTCAATGTCCATGATATAATTTCCTTTGCTTTTTGACAGGATAACAGGGTGATCTGAATGCAACAATCTTTTCAAAAACCTAAAGCTCAACCTCTTTTTTTTGTTTTCTTTATTTTAAATAAAAGGCACTCACGATCAGAATTGACGCGTGCTACTCATGAACAACCCATGGGGCATGGAAAGAGAGTAGGGAGGCGGATAAAGTTTAGTTTTCAGATAACCCTTTAACCTTTTGTATCTCTTTTAAATTCTTTTCGACAGATTTAATTCTATCTTCAAGATTGTTTGTTATTTTCTGCAAAGCAAGTTGGTAGGCTTCCTGCTGGTTCTTCAGCAATATATCAACAGACTTTTTGTCAACCGTGACAGATTTAAGAAAGTCAATATCGGCCCTGATATTTATCAGATCATTTTTGGAGCTTCCGATAATTTGGGAAAGATTTGTCAATTTACTATTAACTGTATTATCGATGTTCTTTAGATCTGATGCGAGAGTTTCTAAATCTCCGGGCAGGGGAGACAGTTTTTTGTCGATAGTTGTTATGGTGCTTTCAAATTTTTCATTGTCTGTTTTTCTGGCAGATCTAATGTACTTTATAGCGGTGGTTGCTTTGTTCAGGTTTACCTGAATAGAAGCGGTACTCTTTTCAATTGCCTCAACCCTTTTTTTAAGGGCATCTTCAAGATTAGCCTGTCGAAGGGAAAGGGATGAAAATTTTGATTCGAGTTCTTTAGAAAGGGCCTTAACCCCCATGCTTCCCGTACTGTCCGTTATGGATATGTTTTTTTTTAAATCCAAATAAGCAGCAAGAATTATAACAAATAGCAAACATGGAATGAGAATCGAAATACGGGTGATACGCTTGCTTAACTTTTCGACCCGAAGATCGTCGATTTCTTCTTGAGACCGGAAATCCGGTTTCTCATCATCTATTTGCATTTTAAACTTAGAATTTCCATTGGTTGTCATTTTTACTTATTCCCACTCGATTGTACTCGGCGGTTTGGAACTGATATCATAAACGACTCTGTTTACGCCGGTTACTTCATTAATTATTCGGTTTGATATTTTACCTAAAAATTTGTGAGGCAGCCTGGCCCAATCCGCTGTCATTGCATCTTTGCTTGTTACCGCCCGGATAGCCACAATGTTTTCATAGGTTCGACTGTCTCCCATAACCCCCACACTTTTTATGGGCAGGAGGACGGCGAAAGACTGCCATATTTTTTTATAATATCCAATATTTCTAATTTCATCAAGCAAAATCTCATCGACTTCTCTTAATATTGAAAGGCGCCTTTTGTTAATTTCTCCGATAATTCTAATTGCAAGACCCGGTCCGGGAAACGGTTGGCGCCATATCAGGTTTTCATCAAGTCTCAGTTCCTTGCCCAGTATGCGCACTTCATCCTTAAACAAGTACTTTAAGGGTTCAACAAGTTTTAATTTCATATTTTTTGGAAGGCCGCCAACATTGTGATGTGATTTGATGACAGATGTAGGGCCGCCAAAGACAGATTTAGACTCAATGATATCCGGGTAGAGGGTCCCCTGGGCCAAAAAATCAGCGCCTTTTATCTTTCTGGCTTCGGCTTCAAAGACATTTATAAAGATTTTACCGATAATTTTTCTCTTTTTTTCCGGGTCGGTTACTTTGGAGAGTGCTTTTAAAAATTTGGTTTTAGCACTTACAAACCGGATATTGATTTCAAGATGTTGTTTTAATGTTTTTTTGAGTTTTTCGGCTTCATTTTTTCTAAGCAGGCCGTTATCCACGAATATACACGTAAGATTTTTCCCCACAGCCTTGTGAATCAGTAATGCTGTAACAGAAGAGTCGACTCCGCCGCTTAAACCCAGAATGACCTTTTTATCTCCTATGGTTTCCCTTATTTGAGCAATCGAATCTTTGGCAAAAGACTTCATCGTCCATGTACGTCTGCAGCCGCACACATCAAAAAGGAAGTTGCGAAGCATTGCTTTGCCTCTGGCCGTATGATGGACTTCAGGGTGAAACTGGAGACCGTAAAGATTTTTTTTGCCATGGACCGTTGCCGCTATTTTTGTGTTTTTAGTTGAAGCGGTTATTCTAAAACCGCGCGGCAGCTTTTCTATTGAATCACCATGGCTCATCCAGCTCTTTGTTATTTGATCTACACCTTTAAACAGGCCTTCCGGTTCTTTTATTTTAAGCTCTGCAAATCCGTATTCACGCTTTCGGGCTCTTTTTACCGTACCACCGAGCGCGTTGATCATAAACTGCATACCATAGCAGATTCCAAGAACAGGAACCCCAAGATTAAAAATCGACTCGTCGCATTTTGGACTGTTTTTTTCATAAATGCTTGAAGGTCCTCCCGAGAGAATAATCCCTTTGGGCTTCAGGTTTTTAATATAGGCAATATCAATATCCGGCGGATCGATCTGACAGTATACATGAAATTCTCGAACACGGCGGGCGATAAGCTGGTTATATTGCGAACCAAAATCTATAATTAGTATCATAAGTTCCCTCACTCAAACAATTTGCGAAAATATTTTGAATATGTTAAAACCCGTCAAAAATGTCAACTCCTATGTTTAACCTGAATCGATGATTGTCGATTGAAAATTAATAATTGAAGATTGCTTGAGCAGTTGAGTTGTAAATGTGGCGCCTGTGAATGATAAATGATCAAAATCATTACCCAAATTTATGAAGTGCAGACACCTTCCGAGGCTGAAAATCTGATATCGCTCGGGGTGGATTATATCGGAAGTGTTATTGTTTCCCAAGAGTTATGGAAAGTTCCTTTGATAAGGGATACAATTGATATGGCTGATCGTTCGGACGCCCGGAGCAGCTTGATACCGCTGTTCAGCGACCCCCATGCGATACTCCTTGCACTCGATTATTATAAACCCGACATTGTCCATTTTTGTGAGGCATTAACATTTCAAAATGATGGTTCTGGAACATATAAGGAATTTTTATTTTTACAGGAAAATATTAAAAAAAGGTTCCCCGAGATCAAAATTATGCGATCGATTCCAATACCGCAAACCGGGATGACGGACCCTATGGACCCTATTGAACTGGCAAGGCTGTTCGAGCCGGTAAGCGATTATTTTTTAACAGATACCTTGATTGTAGAAAAATCCGGATCTCTTTTTGAACATCAGCCGGTCAAGGGTTTTGTGGGAATAACCGGCCGGACATGCGATTGGGATGTGGCTGCAAAGCTGGTTAAGTCAAGCCGTATTCCTGTAATATTGGCTGGGGGGATTACGCCCGACAATGTGTTTGATGGTCTTATGCATGTTCGTCCGGCAGGGGTTGACAGTTGTACCGGGACCAATGCTGTGGATTCGGAAGGAGATTCAATAAGATTTAAGAAGGACTTTGACAAAGTAAAACGATTTATAGATGAGGTGCGCAGGGCAGAAAGGGCTATTGGACACTAACTTGGATAGAGACAAAATGACGGCGATTCCAGAAAATGTTAAGAGAAAGATCCAAACGATTATGACGGATAAAGGAGAAAGTAGATCCTTATTCCTCAAAGCCTTTCTTTTTGCAATATCAATTTGTTATGGCGTATTGGTTCAACTGAGGGAAATTTTATACAAAAAAGGTCTTTTGCAGTCAAAACGACTTTCCTGCCCGGTTATTTCCATCGGTAATATTACGGTTGGCGGGTCAGGGAAAACACCCATGACGATTTATGTTGCGGAGTTCATACAACATCTCGGGTATGGTGTTGCAATTATTAGCAGGGGTTATAAAGGCCAAGCAGAGAAGATCGGTGGCGTAGTATGTGACGGACGTATAATTTGTATGGGGCCGGATAAAGCAGGTGATGAGCCATTTATGGTCGCTAAGAGACTAAAAACGGTTCCTGTTATTGTTGGGCAAAACCGTTTTAAAGCCGGTAGATTGGCGATACAGGAATTTAAACCGGATGTTTTACTGCTTGATGATGGATTTCAACATTTAAAGCTCGATCGAGATTTAGACCTGGTTCTTTTAGACAGTAAAGAGCCGTTTGGAAATACCTATCTTTTTCCCAGAGGCACCTTAAGGGAAACAGCTTCTGCATTGTTGCGCGGAGATGCTGTAATTTTAACCCGATCGGATGTGGGAAAGCCGGCGGCTTTAGACCAAATAAAAAGGGTTGTTCCAAAAAAGCCGATTTTTCATTCATTTCATACCCCGTATATTTATAAAATTGTTACGGGAAACAGCGCGCAATCGCGAGACAGGCTAACTATTTCATCCAAGTACGATTTTGATATCTTTAAAAATAAGAGAGTCGTTGCTTTTTCCGGGATAGCAAGCAATGATGATTTTCGCCGAACAATTGAGCGTTTCAAATGTAAATTAGAAAATTTTTCAGGATTCCCGGACCATCATCCGTATTCAAATAGAGAACTTGATGGAATTGTGAAGTCAGCAATGGATCTATCGGCTGAATTTATTTTGACCACAGAAAAAGATTATGTCCGGATTGCAGATAAAATAAAATGGCCTATCCACTTGGTTATTATCGGGGTAGAGATTTCCTTTGGAATAAACGATATTGCTTTTAAATCCTTCATTAAAAGCCGCCTTCAAGGACTTATAAAGAGAAATAGGAATTAATATAACATGGTGAGCATGTGATGTAATATCTATGGCTGTTCGTGGCATATTTAAGTATGCGGAGTGCCGGAGTGTTGGGTAAGAAAAGTTAAAAGAATCTTTTTGTCTTAAGTGCGAGAGAAAGTTTTTCCTGAACCGATTCGACGCTGATACGTTGCATACATAACCTGTCCAAGTCAGGACATTTCTTTTTATAACAGGAAACACAGCTTACCCCGGATTGAACAACAAGGTGTTCACATTTATAGGGTGATGCCCGTCTCGGAGATGTTGGACCAAAAAGAGACACATAGGGAGTTCCCACCGCTGCTGCCAGGTGACCCGGCCCCGAATCCGGTCCCACACCGGTCACAGCGGCCTTAAGCACGGCCACAAGCTCAAGAATCGACGTTTTTCCCACAAGATTGATTAACTCCTGTGAGCCAACTTTTTGGCACAGTTTTGTTGCAGATGATACTTGTGAGCCGTCACCAAGCAGCACAACCGCCCCTTTCATTGAAGAAAGAATATTTTTTGTCAGTTGATAGTACCTTTCAAAGAACCAGTCTTTGGATTCCCAGGATGATCCCATTACCACTGCGATAAAGGGTTTACTTATTTTAGCTACCATATCCGGTAGATTAAATTTTTCATCAAGGCAGGAAAAACC
>JAUVTO010000041.1 GCA_030601485.1 Desulfobacterales bacterium
CACGCCTTGAATTTGAACTTTTTACAAAACCGTCTAAATCGGACTTTTTACGAGAGCATCAACTTTAGCTCACTTCAAACTTTAGGCACTTCAAACTTTTTAATGGATAATAGTATAATGATCAACATAACATTTCCCGACGGCAATATAAAGAGTTTTGAAGACAGCCCTACAGGTTTGGATGTAGCGAAGAGCATTTCGGAGGGTTTTGCACGAAATTGCCTCGCCATGGAACTTAATTCCGATCTTGTAGATTTAAACACAAAAATTGCCCGGGATTCCCAAATCAGGCTTATCACAACCAAAGATCCGGAAGCCATGAAAATCCTCCGGCACAGTGCTGCCCACGTAATGGCCCAGGCGATCCTGCATCTTTACAAGGATGCCAAATTGACCATCGGACCGGCCGTGGAAGACGGCTTTTATTATGATATCGATATGGAACCGGTCTCGGAAGAAGATTTTGAAAAAATCGAGGCCGAAATGAAAAAGACCATCAAAGCCAAACTCCCGTTTAAGCGAGAAGTGGTCTCAAAATCCCAGGCATTAGAGTTTTATAAAAACGAGCCGTATAAACTCGAAATGATTTCGGAACTGGAAGAAGGAACAATTTCATTTTACAAACATGACGATTTTACGGATTTATGCCTCGGCCCGCATCTTCCCCACACAGGATTTATCAAAGCCGTAAAGCTTATGAAGGTTTCAGGTGCTTACTGGCGGGCGGATCAGACAAAGGCCCAGCTCCAGAGAATATACGGCACGGCCTTTTTCACAAAGAAAGAGCTTGATGAACACTTACATTTTCTTGAAGAGGCAAGAAAAAGAAATCACCGCAAAATTGGTATAGCGCTCGATCTTTTCAGTTTCCACGATGAAGCACCGGGCATGCCCTTTTTTCATGCCAAAGGCATGGTTATCTGGAACGCCCTTTTGGATTATTGGAAAGAGGAACACGGGGCCGCAGGCTATGTGGAGACAAAAACACCGATTATGCTCAACCGCAACCTGTGGGAAAGAAGCGGTCACTGGGACAACTACCGAGAGCATATGTATACCGCTATGGTTGATGAGGATGAATATGCCATTAAACCCATGAATTGTCCCGGCGGAATGCTCCTGTATGGCATGAGGCCTCACTCTTATAAGGATTTGCCGCTTCGGGCTGCAGAAATCGGTCTTGTTCACAGACATGAATTGAGCGGTGTGTTGTCCGGTCTTTTCAGGGTCAGGGCATTTCATCAGGATGATGCCCATATTTTTATGACGCCCCACCAGATCGAAGATGAAATTCTGGGGGTCCTTAAACTGGCAGAACGAATATACGGCACCTTTGGTTTAGGATTTCATCTGGAACTTTCCACCCGTCCTGAAAAGTCCATTGGAACCCATGAAGAGTGGAAAACCACAACACAAGGGTTAACGTCTGCGCTCAACACCTACGGTAAAGATTATAAAATAAATGAGGGTGACGGCGCTTTTTATGGCCCCAAGATAGATGTGCATATCAAAGATGCGCTCGGCCGGACCTGGCAATGCGGAACCATCCAGCTTGATATGTCTCTGCCTGAAAGATTCAACCTTTCATATATTGACAAAAACAATGAAAAGCGTCGTCCCCTCATGATCCACAGGGTTATTTACGGATCCATAGAGCGATTTTTTGGTATTCTGATTGAACACTTTGCAGGGAATTTTCCGCTGTGGATGGCCCCGGTCCAGACGGTTATTCTTCCCATAAATGATGACCTTGTGCCGTATGCAAATGATATAAAAATAAAACTTGAAAAAGCCGGACTGCGCACAGAAGTGGACCGTAGAACCGAAAGTCTGAACAAAAAAGTTCGAGATGCCCAGCTAAATAAAATTCCGCTTATCCTGACCATCGGTAACAAGGAAAAGGAATCCGGGAACCTTTCTGTAAGGACTCTGGACGGCAATGTCAGGTTCGGTGTCACCCATGAAGAATTTTTAACCCGGGTTCTTTCACACATCAATAAGAGAAATCTTGATCTTGAGACTTTTTGAAACTTAGTTGCTTATGCCCAAAAACGCCGGTATTACAACACATAAAATCAAATGGTGCGATCTGCGCTGTGAGTATGCCGACTTTGCAAAGGTTGACGCTCTGGATGGATGCTGCCGCACTTTTCAGTCACTCTGGTGTAACAAACTTAAAAATCATGTAACCAAAAACGCACCCTGTGAAATTTTGTTCGGTAAAAGACGACCCACAACCGGGTTATAGAGCAGGGTTCGGGAAATAATAGTTAATAAACAACGGTTAATAATTAATAATTAACAATTGATTATTAGATCAGGGTTCGGGTTTCGGGAATATCGAGAGAAGGTCTGGCCACTAATCCCTGTGAACTATTAGAAAAAAACCAATAAAAATTTGAACAAATTACACATTTTTTTTTATTACTGGTTTCCGATTCTCATTTACTGTCTTTTAATTTTCATTCAGTCTTCATATCCCTCCATTAAAAGCGTCCCTGAATTGCCTTACATTGATAAGGTGCTCCATTTTTTCGCCTATGCACTTCTCGGCGCCCTTTTTTTAAGGGCATTTAAAACAACTCGGATGAAAAATAAATTAAAACTCATATTGATACTCAGCGTTCTTTTATCCTCTCTTTACGGAATCAGTGATGAAATTCACCAGTATTTTGTTCCTTACAGAAGTGCTGATCATATGGATGTTCTGGCGGACATGCTCGGCGGTATCATGGGGGTTTATATCTATCAAGCAATTACCCGTAAGATTTCAGCCGGATAAAAGGGCTGGACCACGGGTTTGATCGAAACCTGTCAATGATGAAATTCTGTCACAGTTTTTTTACCTAACCCGGACAAGCCCGCCCTCCTGCCAAGCGGAGTAAGGCGGACGGGCCGGCCTCCGGCTTGGAGAGAACCAAAAGATATTTCTTTATTGTTTTTTAGTTCGTAACACTTATATTTTTTGTTGTGGAATTACCTACCCCCTTATCATCGGTAACGGTGAGCGTAACGGAATAATTTCCGAACTTGACGTATCTATGCTTGGGATTTTGCTCCGTGCCGGTCTTGCCGTCACCAAAATTCCAGAACCATGAGGCAATGGAACCATCTGTGCCGCTACTGTTATCGGCAAATGAAGCTACTTTTTTGGAGATGACAACACTGAAAGCAGCAGTAGTCGGATTATTGGGAAGTTCGTTTTGCCTGACATAAACAGAACTATCGGCTGTCCCTTGAAGCCCCCCAAAATCTTTTACCGTTAATTTAAATTTGAGATTCTTACCATTCTGGTCTGTTCCCGGCGCAGTAAAAGTCATTACGGCTGATGTGGGATCAGAAATGGAGACAGGGTCTCCTTCAACCTGGGTCCAAAGATGTGAGGCAATACCATCATCAGGATCCATTGAGGCTGCCCCATCCAATGTAACTAAAGTCCCTTCTATAGGCTCCATGTAGTCTGGAGCAACAACTGCAGTCGGGGGTTGGTTTTGCCAACTGATATTAACAATGCATGAGTCCGTATTTTGTAATCCGCCGGCATCGGTTACCGTAAGATCAAAGGTAAGGGAAACACCATCCGGTTCAACGTTCGGCGCCGTAAAGGTCGGCTGACATGACGCTGGATCTGAAAGGGTAACCGCCGGGCCGCTGATTTGATTCCACGAGTAACCCGCAATGCCATCATCAATATCCAAAGAATAAGATCCATCTAAAGTAACAACAGTCCCCTCATTTACAGTCTGATCAACTCCGGCGTTAGGCTGAGGCGGCTCGTTCAGCCAGGTAACATTCACAACACACGAATCCGTACTCTGAATTCCGTTATGATCAGCAACGGTCAATTCAAAGGTCAGAGAATCGCCCCCTGCACCAACATCAGGCGCCGTAAAAGTCGACTGTTGTCCATTAGGATCAGAAAGGGTGACTTGGGGTCCGCTTATTTGCACCCAAGAATAAGAGGCAATGCCGTCATCCGAATCGAATGAGTTGGAGCCATCCAAGCCCACGAGCTGGCCTTCATTAACCGTCTGATTTGGACCGGCATCTGCTATGGGCGGCTGATTATCCGGCGTTGTCCCTGGCTCAAGAAACGTCTCGTTGGAATCGCTACTCTGAAATCCCTCCGTATCGATGGCTCTGACCACAAAAAAATAAGCCTTGGTTTCATCCAGTTCATAAATCGTGGAGGTGGTATCCGTGCCTTCCCAGGACGGATTAGCATAATCATAGTTTTGGCCTTGCTCTCTGCAAAAAAGTATGTAGCCGGACAAATCAGGTTCGCTGTTCGGACTCCATTCCAATGTCACTTGAGTCGACCCTGACGAATTAGGTATGGAGAAAACGAGAAAGGTTAGCGTTAATAGAACAAACCAAAAAAGAAAAGAATAATTAAATCTATATTTACTTAAAATTGCGACCATAACAGGCGCCCCTTTCTCTGTGTAGTTGGATAACTTCTTAGAGAGAAAGGCGCCGATAAATGGCTCAAAACACAATGCCTTCTGCATCGGACGAGATGACTTCTACAGGTATTTGGCAGCCCGGCTGTCATGGATTTTAAACTTTAGACCCGTGGCTTTGCGTCCCCGCCTTTCAGCGGGTTTGCCCTTTCACTACGTAGATTTATCCAATAATTAATTGACGATTTTAAGGTTAATATGTATTAATTTTAAGACAAATAAATAACTCCCCGAGGTTAATGTATCTAATTTTTATTGGCCGTTATTCCTGACATCCATTATTTCGGTACTTGATCACTTCTTATGGACAACTGCCCGAAATTTCGACCACAATAGACCTGTTGCCGTTATCATAAGTTTTATCATGCAAAAATCATGCAAAACTTGATAATGATTAGATTTTAATTGGTTAGTGTCCATCCATAAATGAGGATTTTTGTTCAAGATCAAGGCATGCGAAAAAAATAACCGCAGGCATATAGTTGATATTTCGAGGATTATTTTTTGAGCATAACGCAGGGATTGGGCAAAAAGACCATTTATGGGTGGACAATAGTTAGCTTAAATACGCATATTGCAGCCCATTGGAATTTAACATTTTTTGTCAAAAAAAGTGTCATTCTTTGACAGGGCAGATTTTACACTATTTTAGGAATACTATTCATAGAAAAAACGGCCGGCAGATTCTTATATGCGATTTCCAACACGCGGCGCAAGTGGCAGCGCTGCGCGTAACCGAAATTCGAGAATCCAAACAAGGTCTCGTCCTGGAAGGTTTTGGTCATTGAATTATTGGAATTTGTGATTTATTTGTAATTTGGTGCTTGAAATTTGTGATTTTAGACACAAAACTCCACACAGAGCCATCTATCTCTGGCCTATCCCAGCCTCCGGCCCATAGGGCCTACGGCCCGGAGGGAGAACCAGGTTTTCAATATAAAAATAAAAAACCCGGCCTGAATAACAGACCGGGTTTTTGGTTTTTCAATACAAGCCTTCTTAATACAACGAACTCTCCGGATGAAAAACATCAACTTCCTTGAGATTATCTTCCAGGTATTCTCTTTCGTTTGGCCCCAAAATTCCCAGGGAAAGACATATCAAAGTCCAAAGGTGTACCGTACCCCATGCATGATCGCGCTCATCTGATAAATCATGAATCTGGGCATGGCAGTTGTGGCACGGAGCAATACAATAATCCGCTTTGGTGGCCAGGATCTGGTCTGCTTTTAGCTTGCCGTAAGCACGACGTTCATCTGTATACCCTGACTGGAGAAAACCGCCACCGCCGCCGCAGCAGTAATTGTTCGACATGTTAGGGGTCATTTCGATAAAATTTTCTTCACCCACTACCGATTTGACGATAAACCTCAAATCTTCTGCAATTGGATCGCCAAAACCTTTGCGAATGATCTGGCACGGATCCTGAACCGTAAACTTGATCTTCAAATCTTTGTTCCAGTCTGAATTGACCTTCAGTTTTCCTTCACGGATCCATTTTGCATAATATTCGTAAATGTTTTTAACTACAAAATTATGCTCGATATTGAATTTTTTCAGTCCTGCCAGGACTGAGAAGGTTACGTGCCCTCATTCGGTATTGAGAAAAATTTTACATCCCAGGTCATCAGCCTGTTTGGTGGTAATCCGGGTGATTTGTTCCCAGGCTTTGTTGTCAGCCAGAAACATACAATAGTTTTCCGCTGCCCAGCCTTTGCCCCCATACGTCCAATCCACACCAGCCAGGTGGAGAATCTTCCAGAGAGGCGGCATTTCGTCCGGCTCGGTCACCGGTTCCCGTGAATTCTGATTCAAAAAGAACTCAGCCCCCTGCTTGTCGATTGGCGCCTGCATATTTTTAAATTCAGGCTGCGCCTCCTGATACTCTTCAAGCACGTCTTCTACAACGAACTTAAAGTCTTCCTCAGATGTGCCCATGGCACTGCAACTGTCATTTCTCAATGCCATATCGCACGATCCGATGATCCCCTTGGGCCGTTCTTCCCTGGGCCAACTCGCCCTGGCGTTATAAACCAGCTGGGGAATATCTATTTTCATGGGGCAGACATAAATGCACCGCTGGCAACCGGTGCACATCCAGACCCAGAGGCTTTTCGTAATCTCCTCATCCATGCCCAGCGCAGCCATGCGCAAAAACTTCCTCGGATCCATATCCGCTAGACCCGTAGCAGGACATCCGGAAGAGCATGCGCCACAGGTCAGGCAAAGATTAAGATTCCCCCCATCCGGGAGAAGCTCCTTTACCTTGTCCAGAAAAATACTTTCTCTTTTGCCTCCAAGTTTGATTGCTTCTTCAGCCATATCGGATAATCCTCCATATCCTATTTATTTTAACGGACTTAAACCTAATTCATTTATTCTTTTTTCCATATCAACAACAATAGAAGAAAAGCCGCTTCCCATATTTGAAGCCGTTCCGACAAAGCAAAGCCTGTCCTTTTCAAGCCCTACCTCTTCCAGCATCCGGTATGCGTCATTAACCCGCCACTGTGCATATGTGTTTCCGTTTTCGGACTTACAATTTCCCGGATGACAGGCCATGACCATAACACCGTCAGCCCCTGCAACAAAGGCATTTAATATATAATCGATATCAATCTTTCCTGCACAGGGAACCTTTATCATTCGAAGGCCGTCGGGGAGTTGCAGCTTAAATACATCGGCCATCTCTCCGGCCTCAAAGCCCGAATTCTGACAACAAAACGCAATGATACGGGGCGTTCCGTTACCGGATACAACACCGTTTTTGACCTCTTCGCTCATTGCCCCATCATCAAATCCACCGATCTGGATGGCATCCATGGGACACTCGCTGGCACATATACCGCATCCCTGACAGGCCACAGGCGATATAATGGCCTTCTTATCGCCCCAATAAATAGCCCCGTGGGGACAGCACCGATAGCATGTCAGGCATATGACGCACTTAGCTTCATCAACAATCGCTTTATTCTTTGCAACGCTTTTCTTTCCATCGCCAAGAAGATTCCTGACCTCAACGGCTATATTTTCAACATCGGTCCACGCTGACGGCAAGCCTGAAATCTCCCGAGTTGAACCGGCCACAAAGATTCCCTCTCTATTGGATCGAATCGGAAAAAAATGGACATTGTCTTTTTGCAGAAATCCCAAGGGACCGACATCTATTCTAAGAATTTCGGCAAGTTCCTCATTCAAATGATTGGCACTCATTTCCTCTTCAACCACAATGAGATCCGGTGAAATTTCTATGTCGCGTCTCGCAACCGGATCAAAAAAAGAAATGGTCTTGCCATTTTCGACGATTTCAGGTTTTTCGGTTAACTTGAAAAAAACGGCTCCTTTTTCCCGGCTATCTTTATACATACGTTCAAGTCCGTTGGAAGCCACCTTTAACTCACCGGCATAAATGTAAACATTACACCCGTCTATTTCCTGGAGGGCAAGAACGCTTCTTAGGACCCTTTCCAAAACCAGGGGATTCCCCTCCTGGCCAAGGCCGACAAGGAAAGCAACGGTCTTGTTTGCAAGTTTTTCTTTATCTGCTTCAGAGGCCAGTAATTCGTCCATTCGGCTTTGCGTCAGCACATTATCTGTCAGGGAAAGTCCGTATTTTTCATTCAAAGCCCCCACGGAAAAATCGGTGGCAACCACAATGGCCCCGACATTATGTTCAATAACTTCTTCCCCTTTTGATAGTCTGGCAATAAAGTCTCCCGTAACCCCTGCCGTACTCACAAGGCTGGTTTGAGTTAAAATTTCAACATTACTATCAGCCTTTATCTTATCATCGAGATCTTGCAGTCCCTTATACTCTTCTTCTAAACCAATTAAGGATTCCGGTCCTTTCTGACTTCCCAATTCAGCGTCTTTTTCAACCAGGATAACTTTATACCCTGAACCGGCAATTTCAGAAGCGGCCTTTATACCCGTTAATCCTCCACCTAAAACCAGCACATCGGTGGCGATATTTATTTCTTCCATATCTGTATTTTTCATATCTGTCATTAGCTCACCCCCAAATGTTTAATAACCTCACTGGCTGCCTGGCCTGCATGGGCCATAGAGGCCGCTATGTCCTTGGGACCTGCAACTGTTCCAGCAAGAAAAATGCCGTCCTTTAAGGTTGACGTACTGTTTAACTTGTCAATGCCGGCAAAAAACCCATCTTCATTGAGGACAACATCAAAAAGATCTGACAGGTTGCTATTGTCGGGACCGGGCATTATTCCAACAGACAAGACAAGCAGATCAAACTCCTCATTAATACAAAGGCCATCCTCTTCGTTCATGTAGCGCATCGAAAGGGAGTCATTTTCCATGGGGAAGACATCCACCGGGATATTTCTGACAAAACGAAACTCCGTCTTGCATTTTTCATAAAATCCCGCATAGTCTTTGCCAACATTCTGGATATCCATATAAAACACGGTTATTTCCGCATCCGCATTTTTATGTTTGATTCTTTCGGCCATCCTCAAAGCATACGGGCAACAAACCTGTGAACACCACAGATTGCCTAAACTTTCATCCCTGCTTCCCACACATTGAATAAATGCGATCTTTTGGGCAGTCTTGCCGTCAGACGGTCTTACAACAGTGGCATTTTCTCTGATAATAAGTTCCAGGTCCATACCGGTGACAACATTCGGAAATTTTTCATACCCGTAGGTTCCCTTTTGTTCGGCATCAAATGGCTTAAAGCCACTTGCGAGAATAACAGCATCAACATCGAGCTTACCGGAAAAACCCATGGTGTCAAGTTCAACCGCACCTTCAGGGACGGCGTCTGGATTTTCTTCACATTTTTCCTTATCAACAATCACATGAAGGGGAGAATTATTTTTTGAATATCCTCTGATAACCCCTTCTGTCGCGGAATCCGGTTTATAAGAACTCTTTTTTAAATCAACCGATAACCTTCCGCTATTATTAATTTTTTCTACATCTGTTGCAAGGTGAACCCTGATTTTAGGTTCATTAACCACGTTTTTAAGCATTGCTTCCACCGTGCACGCCCCACACTGCCGGCATTCATCCGTGGCCTTGCAGCAGTACCGGATTGCATATCCGCCTAAAAATGGCGTCTTCTCAATGAGTTCCACATCAATATTAAATCGTGAAAGCTCCCAGGCGGCTGTGAGGCCTGCAATCCCTCCTCCTATAACCATAACTTTTTTGTTTTTTGTGCTCAATTGGAAACTCCTTTGATTATTGATTATTGCCTATTCCTTCCAACCGAAAAATTCAGTTTCTTAGACCTTGGGTCTGGGCAATACTTTTGCCCGTTCGGCGATTTCCGGGACCATGTGTTCCCATTCAATGGCCATCATATGCACACCATGAACCCCTTTCATTTCCTTGAATTCCTCGATCTGTTCGCAGGCGATCTTGATGCCCTCATCAGCCACTTTCTTTTTTCCAACCCCCTTCAGACGGTCGATAAGCTCTTCCGGGACCTCTATTCCAGGCACTTTCTTTTGCATGTACCTGGCCATACCGACATTCTTCATAGGCGTCACGCCGGCTAAAATATAGACCTTTTCTGTCAAACCCATGTCATTGGCTTGTTTTACCCATTTCCGAAACCTGTCCATGTTATAGATACACTGGGTCTGGATAAAGTCGACTCCGGCATTAATTTTTTTACCCAGACGGTGTACGCGCCATTCATATGGCTCAGCAAACGGGTTGGCGGCCGCACCGATAAAGATTTTAGGAGGGTCCTCTATGTCCCCACCGGACTGAAACTTACCTTCATCACGCATTGTTTTAACCATGTTGATCAGTTGTATGGAATCTATATCAAAGACGCCCATGGCATCCGGGTGGTCGCCAAACATGCAATGGTCGCCGGAAAGACACAGCATGTTTCTCACGCCATGGGTATAGGCTCCCAAAATGTCGGCTTGCATGGCCAGACGGTTTCGATCCCGGCAGACCATCTGAAAATTTGGCTCCAGCCCTTCCTGAATTAATATCAAACATGCCGCCCAGCTCGACATACGGACAACAGCAGTCTGATTGTCCGTAATATTTACCATATCGACGTTCCCCTTCAGGTGTTGGGCCTTTTCCCTGACTTCTTCGGCGCTGGTGCCCCGGGGAGGACCCAACTCACCTGTAAATGCAAAATGGCCGGCCTCTAAAACTTTTTCCAAGTTACTTCCTGATTTCATTGGCTTCCCCTCTATTTATTTCAGAATTCATTCTTCATTTATGGGTTGAATCGGAAACATTAACGATATACAATCGTCTCACCATTTAATCATTCAACGACTCAAATATTACCCGGCTTCTTCCCGTTTCTCGTAACCAGGCTGCACCAATGTCCGCGGCTTCTGGTTTTGCCACGCGGTTATCGGCTGAAACTCCATGATTAAATCCAAACGGCCTTGTGCGGCCAGACGCTCGTATATCATGAACCAGGCGCATGGCTGATCCTTGTGAATCTCGCAGTTGCCGTCGTCGGTTCCACCGCAGGGCCCGTTATATAGGCCCTTGGCACACATGGTTACAGGGCAGATGCCGCCTGTCCAACCCAATACACAACTGCCGCAGGACCGGCATTTTTCCTCGTACCATCCCACATCCCTGTTTGCCCCGATAAAGGTCGTATCTACGGCAGGCAGTACCGGTTTGTTCGGATATCTTTCCGCCAGAAACTGGATCCCCGCGCCACAGGCCATGGATAGCAACGCCTCATACTCACCGGCTACATTTTCAAGTTCATCCAGAAATTCCATGTCACATTGCCGCTCCAAAGTGGTAGCCCCAAGCTCAATAGGATTACCATCAATTTTTCGTGTCATGCTCAGCTCGGCATTGAGGATCCCCACCTCTTTTTCGCCACCGACAAGGCAGACAGCGACACACGTACCACAGCCCACAGTAAGA
>JAUVTO010000176.1 GCA_030601485.1 Desulfobacterales bacterium
AAGGGCGCTTTGGGTCAGCAAATCGGATGTGACCGAAGCATTTGTGCCGGCCTTTAAATCAGCCGTCAACCGCTGAAGCATATCCTCGTCAATATCCAAAATTGAAAGTTGCTCCAGCTTGGTATTCAGGGCAAGGGTAAAAGAAATCGCCCTTGCCGCACCGCCCGAGCCTAACATTAAAATATTTTTACCGTCAATTTCTATACCCGCATCAACAAGGGCCTTTAACGCACCCGGCCCGTCCGTACCCAACCCCACCAGTCTGCCCTTTTCATGAATAACCGTATTAATTGAACCGATGCTGCGGTCTGCCTCCGCAATTTCATCTACATATTTCATTGCTTGGATTTTATGCGGAATGGTGACGCTCATGCCGCGAAAGTTCTCTAACGCCCTCATTCCCGCCAATGCATTTTTTACATCCTCGACCCGGCAAGCCAGATACACGAAATCGAGGTTCAGTTCCGCGAAGGCGGCATTGTGGATTGCCGGAGAAAGGCTGTGATCAATAGGATTGCCGATAACCGCACACAGTCGGGTGTTGGCGCTGATTGTTCTAAAATCTTTCATAAAATCTCCTGGTGGAATAATTGAGGGCGGGCTATTTATTTTTTTCGGATGCTGACAAATCCTTTTCTGAAACAGGCTCCACGGCGTCAATGCAGGTTACGTGTGCGTTCAAGATGCCACCGGCCTCCACCGAAAAATCCTTGCACACGATCTTCCCCTTGCAACTTCCGGTGGAAAGAATAATCAACTCTTTTGAAGCCCTGACTTGTCCCTCAAAAATTCCTCCGATGGTAATGGAGGCGACCTCGGCATCGGCGTAAACCGCCCCTTCCTCGGCAATCACCACATTTTTGCCCACAAGGGTTCCTTTGACGACCCCTTTGATGATCAGTCGTCCATTTGTAGAAACCGTACCATCTATGGTCAATTCCTTGTCGATAATAGAAAAATCTTTGGATTCATTTTTCACCATGCATCTCCTGACCATATTCCAAAGTGATTGTATCTCCTTTTTCGATTCCCAAAGCGTGCCTTGCATTTCCTTGATTCAGCGCAATCTCAAGATATCCGAAACTGCCCATGATTGCAAGAGGGCTCTTAGGTTCTGTGTCGGCATAACTGAGTGACATTCCTTTAATTGTATGTTCACCGATTTTGATCTCAAGCATTCTTCCGGAGCCCCTGGTATCAATTTTTTTAAGGCTGGTTTCGTCAATATTTGAAATGCAGTTTCCAAAACCATCAAAACATACCACGCTTCCCACAAGGCGATCCTTACCGGACAGGCAGGGTTTGTCTATCTTAAGATGAACCAGGTTTTGTGGATCAAGTGGCGAACCTAAGTTTCTTATATCCATGCCCCTGCATAGATGAGCGCCAACCGGAGCAAAAATATCCCGGCCATGGAAGGTCCGGCTCACCGATTTTAAAAAATAGCGCGTATTTTCGACGCTGACAATGGAACCCGTCTTCCCTTCATCCATGAGAAGCGTTAACACGCCGTTATCCGGCGCAAGAAAAATGTGGCCCATCATTTCAAGGGCGACAATCCTCCGGTCGCTGCCCACTCCCGGATCCACAACGATAACATGCACCGTACCCTCGGGAAAATATCTGTAGGAAGATTTGATAATATATGCGGCCTGGATTACGTCCTGGGGATCGATGTGATGGGTGATATCGATAATGACCGCTTGAGGGTTTATGGACAGGATAACCCCCTTCATGATACCCGCATATGCATCTTGGGTGCCAAAATCAGTCAGGAGTGTAAGTATCGACATGATCAATCATGATGGCGTCGTAAAAAGTCCCATCTACTGCGTTGTAGTATTTTTTCAGACCCTCGACATACTATATGTATGCCTTCGGCCCTGAAAAAATACTACGCCTTGTATATGAACCTTTTTACTTAGCCATCTATAGTTAAATTCGCGACGCTTTGAACTTGAACTTTTTACTTTGCCGTCTCAATTTTGACTTTTTACGAAACCGTCAATCATTGAAACAGTTTTTTCTGAACGCCGTACCCCAGATGACGGTATGCCGCCTGTGACGCCTTTCTTCCGGAAGAGGTTCTCGTAACCATTCCGATTTTTAAAAGATAGGGCTCAATGACATCCACAAGTGTATCCGTTTCTTCCTGAAGGGTTGCGGCGATGGCCTCAATACCCACCGGACCGCCTTTATAAAACTCAATAATTATTGTCAGGTAGCGGCGGTCAAGATGGGTCAACCCCTTTTTGTCAACCCCTTCCAGAGACAGGGCTTTCTCAACGATTTTCCGGGTAATGATTCCATCCGCCCGTACCTGAGCATAGTCTCTCACCCGTTTAAGCAGTCTGTTTACAATCCGCGGCGTTCCCCGGGATCGTTTGGAAAGTTCTATCGCACCGTGAGTATCGATTGTCACGTTAAGCAGCGCCGACGACCGTTCAATGATGTTAACCAAATCCTCTTCCGTATAGAAATCAAGGGTTTTGAAAATGCCGAACCGATCCCGCAACGGTGCGGATAACAGTCCGACCCGTGTGGTGGCGCCCACAAGTGTAAAGCGGTTTAAACGGTATTTATGGCTGCGGGCATGGATGCCTTTGTCAAATATAAAATCGATGGCAAAGTCCTCCATGGCGGGATACAGAAATTCCTCTACAATTTTAGGGGTCCGGTGTATCTCATCTATAAAAAGAGTGTCTTTATCTTCAAGATGCGTAAGAATTCCGATCAGGTCGCCACCCTTTTCAAGGGAAGGGCCGGCAGTGGTAATAAGATTGCCCCCCATTTCATTGGCAATAATATGGGCAAGCGTTGTTTTTCCGAGGCCCGGAGGCCCATGAAAAATAATATGGTCCACCGGTTCATCTCTTTTTACGGCTGCTTCAATTGCGATTTTAAGCGCTTCCACAACTTCTGTCTGGCCCACATAGTCTGAAAAATGTTCCGGCCTCAAGGAGAGAATTTCCGGTTCCCTGTCCACGGGCAGACATGATGCTTCAAGAATTCCCTGGTTGTCGGAAGTATGTTTTAATATATCGTTCATGATTTTTGACGCTTTATCGGCTCAGGGAATTTTCTCCCCGATATACTTCTTCAAAGAGTTCTTCAGAGGTTGCGATAGTGGGGTTACGTTTCATGGCTTGGTCAACCATCTTTTTTGCGTGGGTTCTCTTGTGCCCTAACTGAAGAATAAGTACATCCAACACCTGCTTTGAAAAGTCTTCGACCACCGGCGCTTTTACTTTTTCCAATTCACGGATCAATGCGAATTTATTCATTCTGCCTTCAAGTGTGGCAATAATTTTACGGGCCGTCCGGTCACCGATGCCTTTTAACTGCTTAAGCTTATGGATGTCTTTGGATTCTATGGCCCGTGCGATGTCACGGACCGATACGTTCAAGGCTTTAACCGCTTTGAGGGGACCGATATCTTCTACCGAAATGAAATATTGAAAAAATTCTTTTTCCACCTCGAGATTAAAACCGATCAGCACCGGCTTTGGCTGCCGTTCAGTCTGTTGATAATAGATATAAAGGGAAACGTCGTCACCGACTTTCTTTGCGCTGAAGGTTTCCATGACAACTGCGGGAAGCAGAACTTCATAACCGACCTGATTTGCAAGAAGCAGTATCCTGTCGCCCTCTTTTTTTAAAAGTTTACCCTCAAGATAACCGATCATGGGATACCGTTGCATACAGGTTGTGCTGTGCGTTTTGCGTCAGACCGTTATTATGGCGAAACAGGCCCACAAGCGCTAAGCCCATTGCATCAGAAGCGTGATAAGGTTTAATGGGATCGGTCAGGTTCAAAAAACGCCGAACCGCTTTTTCAAGCTGTATTTTGCTTGCATTGCCGTTCCCTGTCAGCACCTGTTTGGCTTCACGAACCGGGACCTCTGCAACCGGCACGCCCACCTGGCAACCGGCAAGCAGAACAACACCGGTAACCTTACCCAATGTTATGCCGGCTTTTGGAAACTTGACCATGGAAAATATATCTTCCACTACCATAAGGTCAGGTTTTTCATCCTTTAATACCATGAGAAGATTTGAAAAGATTTTATCGAGGCGGCCTGGCAGAGGAAGGTTTTTTGAAGTATGGATACTGCCGAAGGAAAAGCCTTTAACCTTAAGACCCGTTCCCCTGACAATTCCAACACCGGTGGCTGAGAGACCCGGATCTATACCGATAACCTTTATCATGTA
>JAUVTO010000149.1 GCA_030601485.1 Desulfobacterales bacterium
CAGATTTGAACCGTATGCAGCGGATGTTTTTCACGTCCCGATTGTCAGTGAGCATTTTGCCCCCATCCTGAACACCATGGTGGGGCATATCTGGGGATATTACGCTGCGATGGCAATTAATGAAGGGTCACGTTTTCTATACGGATTCAATAAAGATATCCAGAAAACCGTAGACGATTGTACGAATAAAGGCATGGATGTTTACGAATTAATCCTTGAAAAATCTTTCAGGGAAAAAATCGCTTTTTTTTATAAAGAATTCAGAAGAAAAAAAGCCGATAACAGTTTTCCGTCTGCCATGGGGCTTGAAGCAGCATCGGATCTGACGCTGCTTTTAAAATATCTGTCCGGGAGACTGCCGGCATCTGATTTTGAAATAGATTTCGGAAAAAAAGGTACGGCGCTGAACATGCTGAATACGCTTTTTGAGTGTTTGGGAGAATCGATTAACTGCATGTCCCGACCTGTGGATGCTATCCGGCACCAGGCGAAAACCGTCACTGTCGGGACAAGCCGTATAAGCGACAAGGTGGAAGGGATACTGTTTGAAACGCTGACCCAATACAATATCCATGCTTCCCAGCTTATTAACAGGAACATTATTGTTCTTAAAAATCTGCAGAAAATCGTTTCAGAAATAAAAGGGGCCATTTTCTACAGAATCGGAGGCCTAAACATTCACGGTGAACCTACAGATCAAACCACAATCGAAATTATAAAAAAAGATGGTGTCTTAAAACCGATTCCGTCCCGCGTAGAAACCGACTCATTGCTCAAGGGGACCAAAAGAATCATTGTACGGGAAGGGAATGTATATATCGGCATAGGACGGAAAGACGATCGAAGCATTATCGTTATTCCGATTATATCCGCCTCTGCCGCCACACCGAATTTGATTGAACACATACTATTGTTGAATATATCGTTTAAAGAAAATGTTCCGTTGGATGTAAAGATAAAGGCCCTTGGCGGAAAATATGAGCGCATCAAAAACATTGTTCAGGAAAACAGTGTGATATGGGATGAACGGCATATTGAGCTTGTGGGGATGAAAGAGCTTTTTGGAATATCTGCGGAAAAAATCGGGGAATTTATTGTTTCACGTGTCTCATAATTTGCATTATTATAGAACGTTAGCTTTTTGAAAATATTGCCGCTTCAGGTATAATTAAATTTTTACTGAAAATATAGAGGAGATCAGAAATGCCGGATAAAAAAGATTTTATTATCAAAGACAGGAGAGTATTCGCGCAAGGGGATCCGGAAAAACAGGATCAAGAGGCAAAAGAAGAAACAGCCAAACCTTCAAAAGAGGAGGTTAAGGCAAGTGAAGCAGAAGAGGCGGCTGCTCCTGAGGAGGATACAACAGACTTTCAATTGCCGAAAATCAATTTTGCCACCTTTATCTTTTCCTTGAATTCATCTGTACTGTTACAACTCGGGCTAATTGACGATCCTTCCACCGGCAAAAAGACCAAGAACCTGATCCTTGCAAAACAGACTATAGATATTTTAGGCATGCTGGAAGAAAAAACCCAAGGGAATTTGACAAAAGATGAAGAGACCATGCTGAAAAATATTCTATATGACCTGAGGATGATATATGTAAAAGAAAAGGGATAATCCGGACATCTCATGAGGATTCTCTCTCCTGCTAAAATAAACCTGTTTCTCCAAATTACGGGAAAACGACCCGACGGCTACCATGATCTGGTTAGCCTGATGTACTGTGTCGGACTTTACGATACGGTATCACTTACTTTCGGCGTTAAGGAGACTTCCGTCTCCTGTTGCCATCCGGACGTTCCGGAAGATGAAACAAATCTTGCCTTTGCCGCTGCCGCTCTTTTTTTAAACACCCTGAATATAAATCAAGGGGTAAAAATTTCCATAGAAAAACAGATACCGGTTGCAGCCGGTCTTGGAGGAGGAAGCAGCAATGCCGCTGCTGTTTTTTTGGAGTTGAATCGCCATTACGGCTATCCATTTTCCCCGGACAAGCTCATATCCATGGGGCTTTCAATCGGGGCCGATGTACCCTTTTTCATTTTCCGGAAACCGGCAATAGTTTCCGGTATCGGTGACAAGCTCAAAGCTTATCAAGGGCTTGAAAGTTTTAAGATATTATTGGTTTTTCCCGGTTTTAGCATTTCAACGGCCAAGGTTTATAAAAATCTTAATTTGGGATTGACAAACTGCAAAAAAAAACTTAAAAGTCTCCTTTTGAACGAGCAGAGCTTTGATCCGAGATGCCATTTATGCAATGATCTTGAATCTACTGCAGCATCAATGTATCCGGGCATATTTAAAGCTAAAGAGGCTCTTTTAAGACATGGCGCACTGGGGGCGCTCATGTCGGGAAGCGGATCCACGGTATTCGGCCTTTTTTCCGATTCCGATACAGCCTTTAAGGCAAATCGCGCACTTGCAGAGAACGACAAGTGGCAGTTGTATCTTGTCAATATGATAACAAAGGAGACAGAAGACAAACCGGAACAGGGATTGTCTTGAACAGATGACCCTGCATCTTTGATTATGGGGCGTCGTCAAGTGGTAAGACACAGGATTTTGGTTCCTGCATTCGGAGGTTCGAATCCTCCCGCCCCAGCCAGGTTGTGTCAATGGTAAAGGGTAATATAAATGAATGGTTTTGTAATATTTTCAGGAAATTCAAACCCGGTTCTTTCCCAAAAAATATGTGAATATATCCGTGTTCCTTTGGGAGGGGAAAAGGTAAAAAGATTCAGTGACGGTGAGATCCAGATCGAAATAGATGAAAACGTAAGAGCGAAAAAGGTTTTTGTAATTCAGTCAATCTGTTTTCCGGTGAATGAAAATCTGGTGGAGCTACTTCTGATGTTAGATGCCTTAAAGCGTGCTTCGGCAGACCAGATAACAGCGGTAATTCCCTATTACGGGTATGCACGGCAGGACAAAAAGGTAGCGCCGCGGGTTCCGATCAGCGCCAAACTGGTTGCGGATTTACTGACCGTGGCCGGCGCAACCCGGATCATTACAATGGATCTGCATTCCGGTCAGATTCAGGGGTTTTTCAACATTCCGGTGGACAATCTTTTTGCTGCTCCGGTTATTATCGATTATATCAGAAAAAAATTTAATAATGACCTTGTGATCGTTTCTCCGGATGCGGGTGGGGTTGAAAGGGCCAGAGCCTTTGCAAAGCGTCTAAATGCCGGGCTTGCTATCATTGATAAGCGGAGAGACGCTCCCAATCAAGCCAAGGCCATGGCCGTGATCGGCGATGTTACCGATAAGATTGTGGTTATTCTTGATGATATGGTCGATACCGCCGGCACCCTTGTCGAAGCTGCCGGAGCTATTATGAGAAATGGCGCCAGGGAGATCCATGCCAGCTGTTGCCATGCAGTTCTGTCCGGGCCGGCCATCGAACGGATTGAGGATTCGGACTTGAAAACCCTGGTTGTAACTGACACGATCCCTTTAAAAAAAAATGCCATAGCCTGTGATAAAATCAAATTGCTTTCGATTTCAGAGCTGATTGGCGAGGCGATTATTCGCAGTTTTAAAGGAGATTCTGTAACTTCTCTTTTTGTATAAACCCTAACCCGGATAAGCCGGAACCAAAAATATTTGCCACTAAGACACTAAGACACAAAGTATATATTAATTATTCTTTCTTCGTGTCTTGGTGCCTTAGTGGCAGAATGGAAAAAGTTTTTTCAGGAGGATTAATATATTTTGGAGTTAATAGAATTAAAGACAAATATTAGAACCACCACAGGTAACGGTCCTGCACGCAGACTCAGACAGGCAGGCCAGATACCTGCCGTGCTTTACGGACCGGAAACGGAATCTGTTCTACTTTCCGTGAATATAAGCGATATCGACAGGGTTTTGAAAAAGGGACGGATCGGTCAGGTCCTTTTAAACCTTGTTATTCCCAATAATGGAGAAACATCCACCAAAACAGCTATGGTAAAGGAACTGCAAATCCATCCGGTTTCACGCAACTTCCTGCACATCGATTTCTATGAGGTTGCAATGGATCGTAAGATTATAGTGAACGTTCCTGTAACGACAACCGGTAAGCCAAAGGGCGTCGAGATTGGGGGCATACTCCAGGTAATCAGACGTGAGCTTGAAGTTCAGTGCTTGCCACTCGATGTTCCGGAATCTATTGAGATCGATATTACGAATCTCGATATCAGAGATTCGATCCATGTGGGCGATATTCCCCGGCAAAGTGAAATTGAGTTTTTGGACGATGAAAATTTTACGGTAGTAACCATAGTCACCCCCAAGATAGAAGAAGAGGAAGAACCCGTAGAAGAAGAGGAAGAGGAGGGTGAAGAGGTCATTGCTGAAGAAGGTGAAGAAAAACCTGAATCCGATGATAAAAAATAGTTTGACGGATTTTATTTATGCCGCAAAAACGCGTACGCCTGGTAGTCGGACTCGGCAATCCGGGTAATACTTATAAAAACACCCGGCATAATGTTGGATTTATGGTTGTGGATCAAGTCGCAGAAGCTTTTTCTATGGCTCTTGTAAAACAAAAGTTTGACACCATTTTCGGACGCGGATCCATAGACGGTGTTTCGGTTGTCCTGGCAAGACCCATGGCCTTTATGAACAGAAGCGGGCCTCAGGTTCAGAAAATTGCAGGATATTACAGGATATTAAGTGAGGACATGTTGGTTGTTCACGATGACATAGACCTTGCTTTTGGAAGAATAAAAATAAAGGAGAAAGGAGGGGATGGGGGACACAAAGGTGTAAGATCAATAATAGATGCTTTTGGCGGAGGTAATTTTGTGCGTCTTCGTATTGGCGTCGGGCGACCCGAGGCCGGGATCAGTGCTGCTGATCATGTTCTGGGAAAATTTTCTTTAAAAGAAAAAAAAGTTCTACACCGGATCATTGCAGAGGCCCGGGATGCCGTTGTAACAATCCTTTGTAAAGGTGCAAAGGAAGGGATGGACAGGTTCAATGATAAAAGAATTGTAATTTCAAGTTAACTATTCAGATGGAGGGAAAGAATGGAA
>JAUVTO010000121.1 GCA_030601485.1 Desulfobacterales bacterium
TTTATGATTCCTAAAATATTAAATGTGTGCAGGCAGGCTCACTTTAAAACCTGCCACCACCAAAATAGCAATATTGTGTTTATGTTAGTACTCACACTTTATTCCTCTTTATTAACGACGAAAGATTTTTTACTACAAAGATACATACTATGTCAAGACATAATTCCATAAAATTTCGCTTTTTCCTTTTATTAATAAGTCTTCAAATATATTTAATTAAATCTCAAATTTCAAGCACCAAATCTCAAACAAATCTCAAACTCCAAATTCCAAACCGGTTCAACGCGCAGCGCTGGCGCTTGCGCCGCGTGTTGTGATTTATTTGTTTTTTGGGATTTGTTATTTTGAATTTCCACTAACTCAACGACTCTGTGAACGGATACAAAATCAGAAGTGACGAGCCAGATCGTCTAATACTGCATCATATTGATCAATCAGATTTTCCCAGGCAAAACGGTTCATATAAGATCCGAGCTAGAAGACAAATTTAAAGGCAAGACAAACCCCTTTGTTCTTAACATCGGCGGAAAGATTAATTTTAGCATTATTTTTCAATTTTTCAATAAATTGACCGGTTTTTTTCCGATTGTATTTGTGTGCACTGGTTACGGCGCCGTATATATTACCGGCATAGAAACCGAATTCAACAAAAGCAATGACTCCGCCAAGTGCATTGTTGTTATCATCAAAAGACTCATACGCCGCTAATATCAGACCGCCGTTAAGCAAAAATGCGATTAGAGCATCCTGGTATCTTTCACAGTAAAGATATCCCGCCCCGGGAATTATGGATAAAAATCCTGCGAGGTGGGGGTCTTTTTTTGGGATTGATCTTTCCTTGTCAAGTTCGGCATTAAGCCGTTCAAGTCGGTACTTATCTTTGTTTTTAGCACTTATTCTTGAAAAATAGATCCTTGCTTTTTCCCAGGATGCCGTTTCAATGCAGATCCACCCTATCCTGTAGTAAGCTTCATCCTTTACATCTTCATCATGAGTTATTGTAATCAGATTGTTAAGATTAATAATGGCAGAGCCAAAGGTGTTAAGGTTGACGTGGGCTTCACTGACCATAAAATATGATTTTATGGATAGTTCGGTATCAACATATCGATCGATTACGGCGATGAAAGAATCTACGGCCTCTTTGAAATGCCTGCCAAGATAATACGACATGCCGATCCGGTACATTGCTGTCTCTACCCTTTGGTCTTCCGGGAAGAAATAGATAAACCGCTTGTATTCAGCAACCGCCATTAAATAGTCTTTGTTGGAAAAATAGTATTCTGCAAAATTAAACTGTTTTTCCGGACTTATTATAATAGAAGATTTGAGATCCGGCTCGGGATCGGCTCCGGCAACACAATGAGAAAAAGGGATAAAAAGAAAAAATATGGTAACGAAAATAAATAATAGATAAATAAAGCAAGTGGTTCGGATGTGCATAATTAAACGTCTCGGAAATTCTACAACTTCTTGAAAATACAGGTTTATTAATGGCAACATATTTATGCCATCAGAATGGAAGAATGGAATATTGGAATGTTGGAATATTGGGAGTAAAGGCGGAAATAAACCATTTTAATTGTAAAAAACTCCTTCAAACCCATTATTCCATTATTTCATCATTCCATTATTCCAATTGGGCGAAGCCCCTAATTTCGTTCTACTGCCACCAGAAATCGTTATTGTTTACCGGATCAAAGCTTAGCTTTTCACCATTTATCAAGACCGGGAGCGATAGTTTTGTCTCGTCTCTGCCGCAACGCATCAGGCGGTCACTACACATAATCCAGCCCAAAAAAGGGCCGTGTTTTTTAAGCGCCTCGATACAATATTGTGAGCATGACGGATACATGGGGCAGCGGTTGCCGTCAGCCCCTGAAATATAGTTTCTGTAAAATTTTATCGGATAAAGAACAGGGTCTGCCTGTTTTTCTGCTGTTTCGAACGAAGGGTTATGCCTTTTTGCAACGGTTACCTCCTGTCCGGCAAAACAAGTACTGCAACACGTATATAGAATGATAAAAAAAATAATAAAAAGTGTTTTTTTAATCATTGTTTACTGTTGATGGTCTCGTAAAAAGTCCGATTTAGACGGTTTCGTAAAAAGTTCAAATTCAAGGCGTGCAAATTTTGGAATCATGAGGCGTACTTTTCATACGTTGAATGATTACGAAATGCAGCACAACGCAGAAGTTGGACTTTTTACGAAACCGTCACTGTTGCGTAACCCGTATGACTTCCTCTATTGTAGAAGTACCCTTTAAAACTTTTTGGATGCCGTCCTGGCGCAGGGTAACCATATTCAGATTCAACGCTGCATTCTTTATCTGGCTCGAATCATAGGTTGTAAGTATCAGGCTTTTTAAACTGGAGTCCATAAGCATTATTTCAAAAATTCCGGTACGTCCCTTGTATCCGGTATGAAAACAGTTTTCACATCCATCCGACCTGTAGATGGTGGTCTCCTGGAATTGATCCGGTGTAATTCCTATGCTTTCCAGAGTCGAATTATCGGGTGTATAAGGCTGTTTGCAATCCCTGCAAAGGACACGAATCAGTCTCTGGGCAACCACAGCTAAGACCGATGATGAAATTAAAAAAGGTTCAACGCCGATATCAACAAGGCGTGTAATGGCGCTTGCAGAATCGTTTGTATGAAGTGTGGAAAAAACAAGATGTCCTGTCAATGCCGACTGAACCGCTATTGCCGCTGTTTCCTGATCCCGTATTTCGCCGACCAGAATAACGTCCGGGTCCTGCCTGACAATGGACCTCAGGCCGCCGGCAAAGGTTAAGTTTATTTTTGGATTGACCTGTATCTGGCTGATCCCTTTGATCTGGTATTCAACCGGGTCTTCAATGGTAATAATATTTATGTCGGGTATATTGATGGATGATAAGATTGCATAGAGCGTCGTTGTCTTGCCGCTGCCGGTGGGGCCGGTAACAAGTATGATACCATTCGGGGATCTGACAAGGTTTCCAAGCTGATCAAGTTTGTCGGAAGCAAGGCCCAGATCCGAAAGTGAAATCAAAGAAGCTGATTTGTCAAGAAGCCTGAGTACCAAACGTTCCCCAAAAGAAGTCGGAATGGTGGAAACCCGTACATCAATCTCCTGATTGCCTATTTTGACGTCCAAACGACCGTCCTGGGGAAGACGTTTTTCCGCAATGTTCATCTTTGCCATGACTTTGATTCTGGAGATAAGAGTGGGCTGGACCCATTTGGGGGGAGAGAGGAGGTCGTAAAGAATACCATCCACACGATAGCGCACTTTGAAACTGTCCTGGTAAGGTTCCATATGAATATCGCTTGCACGTGCTTTTACGGATTGGGAAATAATATGGTTTGCAAGTTTTATGATCGGTGCGTCACTGATGTCATCCAGAAGATCCGCCTTTTCCTCGATTTCACTGATGATGGCACTGCTGTCTTCTTCCATGTCCTGGACAAGCTGTTCAGCGGAATCTCTGCTGAGGTCATAAGATATATTTATAGCAAAAAGAATTGCATCCTTTGTTGAAAGGATCAGTTTAAAATCATACGGTTCGAGAATCCTGATCAGGTCATCAAGGGGCTGGATGCAGGCAGGATCGTTTAAAGCTATGACCGCACCTGGATCGGGAAGGGTTTCTGTCGTATTCTCCGATTCGAGTTGAGGCAGGCTATCGGCAAGCTCCGATTCCCTGGTGTCGCTTATCAATGGAACCATGACGTATTTTTTTAGAAATTGAATCGGCACCTGGTTGGTAAAATCGGTTTTAAAATTTTCAAGGGGGAGTTCGGACCAGAAGGGAATATCATATTGGTTGCTCAAGGCTTCAAGGAGCTGTTTTTCGGTAATAATTTTTTTTGCGACCAGTATTTCCCCGAAATGGCCCCCTTTATCAGTTTTTACTTTTTGAGCTTCTGTTAGATCTTCCTCCGAAACGCCAAAGGTTTCCTTGAGTATCTGTGTAAGAGGTTTTTGCATGCTGTTTCACGGTTTGCTTGATTTTAAAAATCTCTCTAAGGCGAATTTTTATCGTACATTTTGATATTGCCTTCTTGAATCTGGTCTATTTGATCTTTCCTTTTTTGATACACGTCTTTTGCTTCAGCAGGATTTTCTATTACGTGGGGTGTAATAAATATAAAAAGGTTGGTATTATCAGAGGCACGTGATGTTGACTTGAACAGGAATTTGAGTAAGGGGATGTCTCCCAGACAGGGGACCTTGTATTCTGTTATAGTAAAGCTGTCATCGATTAATCCGCCGATGACCACCGTATTTTTATCTTTTACAATCACGGTGTTTTCGATGGTGCGCTTTAAAGTTGTCGGACGGTCATTTACAATGATGCTTGCCAGTTCGTCCAGTTTAGTTGATTCCAGAGCGATATTGAGTCGAACCATCCGATCCTTGGTGATTTGAGGGGTAATCTTTAACGTTATGCCAACGTCTTTATATTCATAATAACTGAAATCTCCACCTGCGTCCGAAGTTTCTGCTCTGGTTTGATAAGGGACATTTTTCCCAACCGTGATGGTTGCCTCTTCATTGTCAGTGGTCAGGATCTGAGGCGTGGAAAGAATATGAACATCTTTGTCCTTTTTAAAAGCCCTCACAACTGCACCAAGGTTGGGAAAGGTAATACCGGCAACGGTAACCGCTTCGCTGAATATGCCCAGGGAAAAACCTTGCTCAGGCAATGTTAGAGGAGATGGCAAAACACCGCCTGTTGACCTAAATGAACCGCCAATGGCTGTTTCTTTGTTGCCTATTGAGGTTTTACCTCCCGCTATCCATTCAACGCCGAGATTAAAGTCCTTTTCCACATTAACTTCCATGATAAGGCTCTCAATATAAACCATGGATCTGGGTATATCCAGTTTCTTAATGATCTCTTCAAGAACCAGGTAGTCCTCCTTGCCTGCCATGATAATCAGGCTGTTGGTTGCTTTATCTGCGGTTATTTTGGTTTTTTCCGAAACAAACGGGATTTTTCTCCCTTCAGGTGCTCCCCCTTTTTTTGCCGGCAGTTCCTGGAGAACCTTGGCCAGGTCCTCGGCATTGGCATTCTCAAGATAATAGACGCGGATCTTCTCTTTTCCCCGAGGAGTTTGCCTGTCCAGCAAGTGTATCAGTCTTTTAATCCTTGTGGTTTCAACCTCGCTGGCAAGGACAATAATCGTATTGGTCCGTTCATCGGCCACGAATTTGACCGCTGTGGCTGAATCTTGTGCTTTGGGCCTTGTTTTTGTTTTGAAAACAGAATCAAGAATTTTTACAAATTTTGTAGTATCAGCATATTCCAGAGGAATCACAGAGACTTCCTGTCCCATACCGGTTACATCAATCGCTTTCAAGATTCGAAGTAACCGTTTTATGTTTGAATAGACATCGGTTACGATCAGAATGTTTGTTGGGGGATAGGCCAGTATCACGCTGCTTTTGGAAATCAAAGGCGCGAAAAGTTTTTTTATTTCAGTGGAATTTGCGAATTTCAAAGGTATGAGTTGAGTGACAACTCTATCCGCCGGTGAAGCTGCCTCTTCTTTTAGAAGTGTTTCAATATTTTTTGATCGTGCATCGGGAGATGGAACGATTTTAATCACTTGTCCGGCTTCTACCGTGGTATATCCGTGGACTTCCAGAACAGATTCAAAAACTTTGTAAGCTTCTTTGACAGAAATTTTGCTGGGTGAAATTATAGTTACTTTTCCTTTTACCCGTTGATCTACAACAAAATTCTTTGAGGTCAATTCACTGATAAATTTAATAAAAACAGAAAGATCCACATCGTTGAAATCTATGGAAATGAATCGTTCCAAATCCCTGTTTCCCCTGGAATCCTGTTTGACTGTTGACGTCTTTCCGGTTTTCCCGGAAACTTGAGCGATCGCATCCATGGACAGGTGCAGGGTCAGCATCAGAATAAGCAATACAAATAGATGTCGGATAGCTTTTGAAATGTTACTGTATGATTTCATTTATTACCGATCAGTTTATTTTTTAATGTTTTAATGCATAACCC
>JAUVTO010000170.1 GCA_030601485.1 Desulfobacterales bacterium
TAGCCTGTGGGAGATTTGACGGATTCTGGGAACAGAATTTAAAGCCCTGGGATACCGCCGCCGGTGAATTGATCGCAAGAGAAGCAGGAGCAACCGTAACAGATTTTTCAAACAAACCGTTTAATATTTACAAAAAGGAAATTCTTGCAACCAACGGTAACGTTCATGAGGAAATGCTTTTATTGTTGGCGCTAAAGGATACAGCATGAAAAAGGAATTAATGAATAAAATCTCTTTTGATAATCATCTTGGGTGTTTCGGTAATTTCAATATTGAGGATCCGATCTGCAAAAAGCTTTGTGCGTTAAGGCTGCGTTGTGCCATAGATCGCAATAAAAATGCCCAGATGGAGCTGTTGGAGGATTTGATATCTTCAAGCGAGATGTTTATCAAAATACAGTAACTTTAGTTTTTCAAAAAATGTAACACTTTAGCCTTTTTAAAATAGTGTCGATCGAAGTATAATTATAAAGGTTCTGCCAGATACGAAGACACCAAAGATTATATTATAATTCTTTTAATGCCATTTTTAATAAGTGACACATTGAAACAGAAAAAAACTTCATTGCCCTTCTTCGTGCCTTAGTGACTTGGTGGCTGAACGGTTAGCTTTTTTGAAAAACTAAAGAGTCGGAAAGATCTTGCCTGGATTTAATATCCCTTTGGGGTCAAAAACCTTTTTTATTTTTTTCATCAGGTTAAGCTCCACAGAACCAATCTCTTTTGCTATGTATGCGGCTTTTGTTATTCCGATCCCGTGCTCACCAGAAATCGTCCCCCCGAGTTTGAGGGTATAGTCGAACAGAACGTCAATTGCGTACTCGGCTTTTTTCAGTTCCGTCTTATTCTTTTTGTCAAGCATTATATTAAAATGGATGTTCCCGTCTCCGGCATGACCGAAACTGACCATAGTAAGCCCGGTTTCCTCCTTTAAGGAATTTATTTTTCTAACCATCTCAGGAAGCTTACTTCTTGGAACAACAATATCTTCATTGATCTTATCCGGACCGTACTGGAACAGGGCCGAAGAAATCGCCTTGCGTGCTTTCCAGAGATCGTCAGCCTCCTCTTTGGTCTCGGCTATTTTAATACGCTTTGCGCCTAAAGATATGCACACCGTTTTTAACTGCTCTATGAGTGCTTCAGTCTCACCGACTTTCCCGTCCACTTCTATCAGAAGCAATGCTTCGGCTTCAACCGGCAGACCAATCTTGAGTCGGCTTTCTGCACATCGAATTGAAGCATTATCCATAAATTCTATGGTTCGAGGAATGATGCCGCGTCTCATGACTTCTGAAACCGTTTCCGCTGCAGTATCCAGCTTGTCGAAAACAGCCGTCATAGCTCTTACAGTTTCGGGAAGGGGCAAGAGACGCAATGTCATCCTGGTAATTATCCCAAGTGTTCCTTCGGATCCGATAAGAAGCCGGGTCAGATCATACCCTACTACCCCCTTGCTGGTCTGCACGCCGGTATGTATAATTTCACCGGTTGAAAGAACAGCTTCAAGTCCCAGCACATAATCCCGGGTAACACCATATTTAACGGCCCGGGGACCTCCCGCACATTCTGCCATATTTCCGCCCAGAGTAGCAAATTCTGAGCTCGACGGATCAGGTGGGTAAAAAAGTCCCATTTTTTCAACCGCCCGATGAAAACTGCCGGTAACAACACCGGGTTCCACATGGGCGATAAGATTACTCTTGTCAATTTCAAGAATACGGTTAAAACGAGCCATCACAAGTATTACGCCTCCGCTGACAGCAAGAGATCCGCCGGTCATCCCAGAACCGGAACCGCGCGGAATCACAAAAAAAACCTCTGAGTTGGCAAGATGTAATATAGCGGATATCTCTTTGGCATTAGCAGGAAACACGACGGCATCAGGGAGATATGTGCGGGCGGTTGCGTCGTATGCATAGCAAACAAGATCCTCTTTTTTTCTGCTGCAACTGGATTTCCCCACTATATTTTGCAGTTTTCTGAATGTAGTATCTGTGAGTGCCAAGGTTAAAATTTACCGGATTCAAGCCTGCGGCAGAGAAACTCAACCTGTTTCTGCATCGGACCGTTTTCTTTTAATCCCCGTTCAACGGCGCCGATGGAATGAAGGGCGGTGGCATGATATCTGTTGAAACTTCTCCCTATAGTCTGAAGGGGAGAATCGGTATACCTGCGTGACAGGTAAATCGCTATCTGTCTCGGTCGAACAATAGATTGTTTGCGAGAGCTTGAAACAATATCGGCAATGGAAATACTGTAATATTTACAAACCAGCTTCTTGATGGCATCTTTTGTAATGTTTTCTCGGTGACGTACGATATTCTTGACAACGCTTTCAGCAAGCATAAGGTCAATCGGTGTTCCCAAAAGAGAGGATTTTGCGGTAACTCCGATAAGGCCGCTTTCGAGTTGCCTCACATCCTCAGTGAGTTCATCGGCCAGGTAATGGATTACGTCTTCCGGCAATTTATGCCCGTTATGTTTTGCTTTTTTTTGCAATATTCTGACTCTGGTCCTGAAATCTGGCGGATCTATGTTTGAAATAAGAGAGCACGAAAGGCGTGATCTTAATTTATCATTGAGTTTCGGTATTTCTGCCGGAAGACAACAACTCGAAAAAATTATTTTCTTTCCGGATTCAAACAGTGTATCGAGCGTTAATGCAAGCTCAATCTGTGTCCTTTCCTTGCCACTTAGATAATGAACATCCTCAAGCAGCAATACGTCACATTGATTCCTGTATTTTGCCTTGAACTTATTGATGGAGTCATGCCGAAAAGCATGAATCATTTCATTGCTAAAGTCCTCGGCAGTCATATAATATAGACGTTCCGAAGGATATTCGGACAAAATATAATTGCCTATGGCCTGGGAAAGATGGCTTTTCCCCATCCCGGTTTTTGACAATAAAAATAAAGAATTCTGGATAGATTTTTTTCGTGACGCCAGGGAGAGGGATGCCGAATAGGCAAAGTCATTATTGCCTCCAACTACAAAGTGATCAAAAGTAAAATCTTTCCGCATGAGTCGGCCGTTCCGCGGGACCACATTTATATTGGGGAGCTGCAGCTGAAAATTATCATCTGCGTTAGGCCTTGAATGGGTCTTTGTTTTAGCAACCTCGATTGACAATCTGTATTCTTTTCCAGCCACTCTTTTCAACTCTGACTCTATCAGGGTGCCATAATTGTCAAGAACTCGTTTTTTGGAAAAAAAATTGTGTGAGGATAGAGCAATTGAGTCTTCATTACATTTTATCATTTTCAGCGGCTCAATCCACATCCTGAAACAGTGATTAGGAATAGATAACTTAATAGCAGCTTTTGTCTCTTCCCAAATGGCCTTCATAGAAACTTATGTTCTCAATTTTGAAAACAGATTATCCTGTTTTTAAGATAAAGTAGGAAAAACTAACGATATTAAACGGCTTAAGAGTGTTATTGGAGGTTTGCAGAAAAAACGACTAAATACCAAAAAAAGTATTAATTTATTTAATGGATCATCTCTTGTGTGTCAATCCTGATAAACTCGGTTTTTCGTTTATTTGTTATCGAGTTATTAACAATTTATATCTTATTGTTTTATCTAAATTAATTGCCACAGAGAAGACAACTGCTTTTAAATACAACCTTTTTTGAAAGGCTGTTTTCTATAAACATTTTAAACATATCCATGGTTATCCACATAGTTTTGACAATAATGTTATTTAACCAAACCTCCTGTTTTCTCCTATTATCTTTTATTTTTAAAAAAAATAATCGTAATTCATTTTTTTATTACAATTCATTTACAATAAATAGCAAGGCATTGAAATTTATTGATATGATAATTTTTTATTTATTTGAAAATTTTTTTTTCATTCTATAGTATAACAGATTCAAGTTTGAAGTGCCTAAAGTGAGCTAAAGTGCCTAAAGTTATGGTGTCGCTTCGCTCCAATGATTTTATATAATTGACAGAATTCCTTAACTTTAGCTCACTTTAAACTTTGATGGCTTCGTAAAAAGTCCTAAAACCGACATGCCGGACTTGGTCCGGCATCCAGAAGTAATTGAATTTACTGGATTCCGGCGTTCACCGGAATAACGACAAAAGCGAATTCCTGACTTTTTACAAGAACGTCAACTTTAGTTCACTTCAAACTCTTGCTGCGATTCTTCAGGCAGAGCCGGATAACTCTGACCTGGCCTACAGGACCGGGTTTTCAAGATCAAAGGAAAGGTTATTTAAGTCTATGATGATATCAAACCATCGTCCCATTATTGGGATTACCATGGGAGACCCTGTTGGAATCGGTCCGGAGATTATCCTTTTATCCCTTATAAAACCTTCAATTTACGAAGTCTG
>JAUVTO010000155.1 GCA_030601485.1 Desulfobacterales bacterium
ATTTGATGAAATAGAGAAGGCGCATCCGGATATGTTTAACATTTTACTTCAGGTTTTGGACCATGCCACCCTGACCGATAACAACGGCAAAAAGGCTGATTTCAGAAACGTAATCATTATGATGACTTCAAATGCCGGTGCCCGGGAAATGAGCAGCCAGACCATCGGTTTCGGTGATAAAAAATATGATACTGAAGACAAAGGGCAAAAAGCGATTGAAGAATTTTTCAGCCCGGAATTCCGAAACCGCCTGGACGGCATCATTCATTTTAATGCGCTGAATGAGGAAATCATGGAAAAGGTGGTGGACAAGTTCATGAAAGAGCTGAAAGAACAGCTTGCCGTTAAAAAAATATCCATCACTCTTTCTTCCGGTGCACGAACATGGCTGGCAAGAGGCGGTCATGACCCCCGTTACGGCGCCAGACCTTTGACCCGGTTGATCCAGACCGAAATCAAAGACATACTTTCAGATGAGATTCTGTTCGGGCGGCTTGAAAAAGGCGGAGAGGTTTTTATTAATGAAGAGAATGATAAGCTGACCTTTAACTTTACGTCTCGGAATTTCGCCATTCCAACTAGGGCGAAGTCCTTAAATTCAGTCGTTGAGTAATTGAGTGGCGGTTTTTCTTTTAACGGATAAAATAGCATTCCCCCCTCCACATCTTGCCTCCGGAGAAGGTTTACTGGCTATTGGCGGTGATTTAAGCCGGGAGCGCCTTCTCCTTGCCTACCGTATGGGCATTTTTCCGTGGTTTTCAGATGATGAACCGATTTTGTGGTGGTCACCGGATCCTCGTCTTGTCCTGTATCCTTGTGAGATCAGGATCTCAAAAACGTTGAGAAAAATTGTAAAAAAAGGGGTTTTTACGGTGACCATGGATTCCGCGTTTGTTCGGGTGATCAACCAGTGTGCCCAAATTCGGCTGGAGAATAATCAAGGAACCTGGATCGTTGAAGATATGATTGATGCCTACTGCAAGCTTCATGAATCGGGTTTCGCACATTCGGTGGAGGCCTGGTATCAGGGAGAGCTGGCCGGAGGATTATACGGCGTTTCTCTGGGGAGATGTTTTTTCGGGGAATCCATGTTTACCCGAATCAGCAATGCTTCAAACGTAGCCCTTGTTACGCTCGTTGAATATCTTAACAAATTATCCTTTGATATAATAGACTGCCAGCTAACAACAGAGCACCTTTTCCGTTTTGGGGCCAGAGAGATATCCAGATCTGCGTTTTTAAAACAGCTTGAAGAATCTCTTAAGGCGCCGACTAAAAAAGGAAAATGGTTTTTTGACCCCTAAGTGCTTTAATTCGTAAATACAGTGACGTATTTTATTTTCTTAGTTGTAAATTTTGTGCTTTTTATGGCAAAAAAATGCTTAGCCAATTAAGTGTGAAGTGCCTAAAGTGCCCTAAAGTGACTAAAGTTAAGGAATACTGCCAATTTGTATAAAAGCCGGAGCGTAGCGACTCCTTCACGCGGCGCAAGCGCCTGCGCTGCGCGAACTTTAGCTCACTTCAAACTTTAGCTCACTTGTAACTTTTCCGGTCTATCCGGGTTAGGTTAAAGACATTTGGTGGCCCACAACGAAGCCTGCAGTCCAAAATGAACAATTGTGTGTTTGCAGATGCCTTTGTGTGAATTTTAAATGTTTGAGCTTATGTGTTGCACTTGTGGTCGTTTTGTGGTAGGTATGGGGTGATCGAAATGGTGTTAATTGATTGATATCATAAATTAATTTGGCGGAAGTGCATGGGAATCGAACCCACCCGGGACGGTTTTAGCGCCCCACACCGGATTTGAAGTCCGGGAGCCTCACCAGCAAGCTGCGCACTTCCGTTATATTTATTCATATAATGATTATTCCTATTTTTGTCAATTCTTTTGAAGGGAAGTCGGATGCTTGATATTGGATGCTTGATGCTGGATAATGGTTAGATCCTGATCTATATAGAAGGATAGGGGTTGGCATATGGTAAACAGAGATAGGTTGGCGGAGAGGTTCAGATTTCTTGTAAAAATTGATAGTGTATCAAAAGAGGAACGTACTATTTCCGGAGAGATTAAAAAGATATTGGAGTCAATGGGAGCAGAGACATTTGTTGACGGCGCCGGGGATAAGATCGGCGGCAATACCGGGAACCTAATTGCCAAATTCAAGGGGACCAGGCAGGCGCCGGTGCTTCTTCTAAATGCACACATGGATACCGTGGAGCCGGGCAAAGGCGTGACCGCCGTTTTTTCGGATGGTGTTTTTACCAGTGACGGGACGACAATCTTAGGTGCGGACGACAAGAGTGCCATTGCCATTCTTTTAGAAACCCTAAAAATTATCCAGGAAAATGATCTGCCCTATGGTCCGCTTGAACTTGTCTTTACGGTTTGCGAGGAGATCGGTCTTTTGGGCGCAAAACATCTTGATTTGGATCGTATTACCGCAAAATTTGGTTATGCCCTGGATGCCACGGATACGGAAGGCATTGTTACCCGGGCGCCTTCTGCAAACCGGCTTGAGTTCAGAGTCCACGGGAAAGATGCCCATGCCGGCGCTGCCCCGGAAAAAGGGATAAATGCGATTTCACTGGCAAGCAAGGCTATTGCCAACCTTGAACTCGGACGAATTGATCCTGAAACAACCTGTAACATCGGCATAATTAAAGGCGGCACGGCCACGAATATCGTACCCAGCCTGGTAACGGTCAAGGGTGAGGTGAGAAGCCATGATGAGGAAAAGCTAAGTAAGATTACCGATGCAATGGTATCGTCTTTCAAGGGGATTGTGGAAAACTATAACGGGATGACCTCTGATGACGCACTTCCCCGTCTTGAAACTGAAATCCAAAAAGATTTTTCCCGCACAAGCATTCCTGACGATCACCCGGTTGTAACACTCGCCCGCAGGGCTGCTGAAAATTTGGGAAGAAAAATGAAGACGAAGACAAGCGGGGGCGGCGCAGATGCCAATATTTTCTTTGAAAAGGGTATCATGATGGGCGTGTTAGGAACAGGAATGCGGGATATGCATACGGTACGGGAATCCGTGGGTCTTGATGATATGGTTCGTACAACAGAACTTTTGCTTGAGATCATTCAGCTCCATGCAAAAGGGGGAAATGGGTAGAAGGTGAGAAAGGCAGAAGTTAAGAAGGTGAGAAGGGTTAGTGAAAAAGATGAACATCGAACGTCCAACATCGAATGTTGAATGAAAGACAAAAAAATGAAATTAAATTGCGGAGTGTAGCGACATCATTATTCGATGTTCAACGTTGGACGTTCGATGTTGGACGTTCATTTTTTAGAGGCTAAAAGCGAATTGCCCAAAGCGGAGTGAATTTAACCGGGACGATCTAAACGATCTTAACGATAAAAACAAGAGAACAATAATGATTGCTTATTTTGACTGTTTTTCCGGTATCAGTGGCGATATGACCTTGGGGGCGTTTTTAGACCTTGGGGTGCCGGTAGAATGGCTGGAAGAACAATTGGGAAGGCTTCCACTGGCAGGTTTCGATGTTTGTGTCGACACCGTATCTCGTAACGGGATCACGGCGAAAAGCGTCCAGGTTCGGGTAGAAGATGACACAACATCGAGAGACCATGCTCAAATACGGTCACTGATAACCAACAGCCCGTTATCTCGGAACATCAAACAGATGAGCCGTGACATTTTTGAACGGATTGCACAAGCTGAAGCCGTGATTCACGGGTGCGCCGTTGACGCCGTACACTTTCATGAAGTCGGCGGTATTGATGCAATTGTTGATATCGTAGGGACTGCGCTTTGCATGGAATACCTGGGTATTAAAAAGGTAACTGCTTCACATATCCCTTTAGGAAAAGGATTTGTTTCCTGTGAACATGGAACCCTGCCGGTGCCGGCGCCTGCAACCCTGGGCATTCTTAAAGGCGTTCCGGTTTATGGGACAAAAATACCCCATGAACTGGTCACCCCGACCGGTGCGGCAATCATTGTTACCCTGGCGGAGTCCTATGGGGAACTGCCGGATATGATCATTGAAAAGACCGGTTACGGGGCCGGAAAACGTGACATAGAATCGATCCCTAATCTGTTGCGGGTTATTACCGGAACCGACTTATATGGATACACCGGCCAAAGATCAGCTTATCACAAAGATACGGTTGTGGTGTTGGAAACCTGCATTGACGATATGAACCCGGAGGTGTTCGGATTCCTGATGGATCGCCTGTTTGAACAAGGTGCGCTGGATGTCTACTGGATTCCTGTTTTTATGAAGAAAAACAGACCCGGTACATTGGTGCAGGTTCTGTGCCGGAGAAATCGCAAGGAGGTTTTGATCGATTGTATCTTATCTGAAACCAGTTCACTGGGTATAAGATATTATGATGCCAAACGGTGCATGCTGACCCGTGAAAAGGTTATTATGAAAACACCCTATGGCGAGATTCAGGTGAAACGGATTACAGAACCGGGTGGTGGCGTGCGGATTGTACCGGAGTATGAAATCTGCAAAAAGATAGCCCTTGAAAAGAAGCTTCCCTTACGTATGGTATACGACACCATTATAAAATCGCTTCACGAGAATGACAATATCATAAAAAGTCAAAATCCGACGGCAAAGTAAAAAGATCCAAATTCAAGGCGCGCAAATCCTGAGGAATGAGGCGTACTTATAGTACGCTGCAGTGACGAAGGATGCAGCGCAACACAGAAGTTGGACTTGTTACGAAGCCGTCACGAATAGGGTGGGGGACCGCCTCAACTTACACTTGACAAAAATGATGCCAGGCTATAGAGACAGGCCATGAATTTAAAACAGAAATCGGTCATGTTCCTTGCGACCGGCTGTTTTACTGGGAACATCTCTTTTGCTCCCGGAACATTTGGGTCTATCCTGGGACTTCCGCTTTGCTTTTTT
>JAUVTO010000096.1 GCA_030601485.1 Desulfobacterales bacterium
AAAGTCCGATTTAGACGGTTTCGTAAAAAGTTCAAATTCAAGGCGTGCAAATTTTGTAATCATGAGGCGTACTTTTCGTACGTTGAATGATTACGAAATGCAGCACAACGCAGAAGTTGGACTTTTTACGAGACCGTCAAATATTAAATTATGAGGTATTTATGCAAGTTATCAGGAAAGCATTTTTGCTCTGCTTTGTTTTGATTTTCATTGTCAACATTCTTGTTCCAAAAGGGGCGTTGTGTATTACCATACAAGAGGAAGAAGAAATGTCACGGAAAGTTATGAAAGTCATTATAAAACATTATGAGCTTATTAATGATCCTCTGATTGTCAACTATATTAATCAAATGGGTCAAAAAATCATTTCGGCCCTTCCGCCACAGCCGTTTGATTATCATTTTTATGTAATAAAAAACGATGATTATAATGCTTTTGCAACCCCTGCGGGTCATGTTTTTATAAACAGCGGTCTACTGGAAGCTATGGAGAATGAAGAAGAGTTGGCAGGGATACTTTCGCATGAAATAGCCCATGTTGTGTGTCGCCATATTTCCCAAAAGATAGAAAGAGCACAAAAGATAGGAATCGCAACCCTTGCCGGAATTGCGGCCGGTATATTACTCGGGGTTGGAGGATCGATGGCCGCAGCAAATGCGGTAACTATGGGGTCTGCGGCTGCCGGTCAATCCCTCGAACTGTCATACAGCCGTGAGGACGAGTTCCAAGCAGACCAGATCGGGCTCGTGTGTCTGACCAAAGCTGGGTATAATGGAGAAGGGTTGCTTTCGATGCTGAAAAAACTCTGGAGCAGACGATGGTTCGGTCCGGCTCAGATCCCCACTTATCTTAGCACACATCCTGCCACAGAAGAACGAATGGCCAATATTGACACCTGGCTCGAACAAAACAAAAAGACAAAAGCATACATTGACAATTATAATTTTTCAAGGGTTCATGCCCGGCTTGTTGCTGTTTACGGGGACAAGGGGTTTGCATTAAGAAAATTTGAGGCAGAGATTAAGAACCACCCTGAAGATCCTTTGGCACAATACGGATACGGGCTGATTCTGGCCAGGGCAGGCGATCGAAAAGATGCCATCGGTCACCTTAAAAAAGCACTGATGAAAAATGCTTTCGATCCGTATATGTTAAAAGATCTCGGCCGGATTTATTTTTTCGACGGCCGGTATCAGGAAGCATTAAATACACTGGAGAATGCCGCAAGCATTTCCTCTAACGATCCCGAAGTATTTTTTTATCTTGGGCGCACACAGATGGAACTTGGACGTTTACATGAGGCAGCGGTCACATTTGAAGAACTCATTGAAAAAAAATATGATTATCCCCGGGCGTTTTATTCCCTTGGTAAGACCTATGGCAAGCTGGGCAGGCTGGATGAGGCCCATTATTACCTGGGTATTTATTACAAGAAAAAAGATGATTTTAAGAATGCGGCTTTTCACTTGAAACGGGCTCTGGAAAATATGGGTGATCCGGATAAAAAGGAAAAAATCGAGAAGATGTTAAAAGAGATCCATGGAAAAAAGAGACCGTCATAGAGGACTTTCGGGTCGGTCAGGGTGTTGTCAGCTGCGATCAAAATGGGAAAATTGCATTGTAAAAGTCCCTCGGCCCTGGGTTGCTGATCGTAATGAAGTGGCGTAACCGAACATAGGTTCCAGAGGAACAATTGCCTTGATCACCAATACGTCCATTTTGTGCGCTATGGATTCAATTTTCCCGTTGCGGGAATTAAGGTTTCCGATGACATCTCCCATGAAAGCTTCAGGAACAAAAATCTCAACATCCATAATCGGATCAAGGAGAAACGGTTCACCGTTGGTAAGAGCCGTTTTGCATGCCATGGATGCACTGACAGTATAAGCCAATTCCGTGCCCAGAGATTCCTTGAATGCCCCTCCGGTTAGGGTCGCTTTAACGTCCACCACCGGATAGCCCATCAGTGCCCCGCTTGCCAAAGATTCCATGATACCTTTTTCAATGGCAGGAATAAAAATATCCGGTATGGTTTCCTCGTTAACTTCGGATATGAACCTGTTTTTACTGCCGCGTTCCAGAGGTGTCAGTTTTAGCGTAACTTTGGCAAAGTGACGCTGTCCTGCAATTTCCTTGTCAAATACGGCAGATCCCTCACCTTGTTTTTCAATGGTTTCCCTGTAAACAACCTGGGGTTTTCCCACATTTACGTTGGTATTGAATTCACGCTGCATGCGACTGATAATAACTTCAAGGTGAAGCTCACCCATGCCGGACAAAATGGATTGCCCGGTGTCTTCATCTTTTTTAAGTTGCAGGGTCGGATCTTCGGCCATAAATTTTTCTAATACCTGATCCAGTTTTTCCTGGTCGGCATGTGTTTTCGGCTCTATGGCGATGGAAATGACCGGCTCGTAAAACTCCATTTTTTCCAGTAAAACCGGGTAATCAATGGAGCACAGCGTTTCGCCGGTGGAGGATTCTTTCAATCCCACAACCCCCACAATACTCCCGGCATCGGCAGAGTCGATCCGTTCTCTCTTGTTGGCATGCATCCTTAAGATACGGGAAATTTTTTCATTTGTTTTGCGGGAAGGGTTATAGGTGGTTTCTTTGGTATGCATTTTCCCGCTGTAGATTCTGACATAGGAAAGTTTGCGCCCTTCTATCATGGCTACTTTAAATATGAGTGCCGCAAGGGGGGCTGTATTTTTGGCTTTGCATTCAATAACTTCACCGGTTTCAGGATGTATCCCTTTAATGGGAGGGATATCCACAGGACTGGGAAGGAAATCCACAATGGCGTTAAGCAGGAGTTGTATGCCTTTATTTCTCAATGCGCTGCCACACAGTATCGGTACCAGTTTCAGATCTATGGTTGCTCTTCGTATGGCGGCAATCAGGCTTTGAGTTGTAATCGAGGCTTCTGATAAATAATCCTCCATAATATCATCATCAACTTCAGCGATTGTTTCAATAAGTGTGCCGCGATATTTTTCGGCGAATTCAAGAAGATCAAGGGGTATTTCTTCGGTTATGTATGTTTCTCCCAGGGCATCATCTTTCCAGAGAATCTGTTTCATATGGATCAGATCGACAACACCGGCAAAGTCATCTTCCGAGCCCACCGGGAGTTGTAAAATAAGAGGTTCGGCATGCAGTCTGTCTTTTATCATTTCAATGGTTTTAAAAAAACTTGCACCGACTCTGTCCAGTTTATTAATAAAGGCAATTTTTGGGACAAGGTATTTGTCTGCCTGTCGCCATACGGTTTCCGTCTGAGGTTCCACACCGCCAACCGCACAAAAGACTCCGATAGCTCCGTCAAGGATCCTCAATGAACGTTCTACTTCTATTGTAAAATCCACATGTCCCGGCGTATCTATTATCTGGATCTCGTTTTCCCTCCAGTGGCAGGTGGTAACCGCAGAGGTAATCGTAATACCGCGTTCCTGCTCATCATGCATCCAGTCCATTATCGCTTCACCGTCATGAACCTCGCCGATTTTATGGGAACGGCCCGTATAATAAAGTATCCGCTCAGTTACCGTTGTCTTGCCGGCGTCAATATGGGCTATGATTCCGATATTCCGTATATTTTTGATATGGGCCTTTTTTTTCATCGTATCAAAAGCATGTTTGCTTTAAAGGGAAAACTAAGATCGATATGACCGGCCAGGGTCATTGATTCGCGCCCCCCGATCAATATTTTTACGGCATCGATTTCAGGAATATTCAATATTAATGAATTAACGATAGAGTATATGGTAAAAAGTTCTGATTTTATTCCACCGGGATGAGAATCTTTTATTGTATTTGATATATCGACATAAGCTGTTCCGTCCCGGGTAACATAGAGCGCCCTGATTGTTGTGCCTGCGGGAATTGTCCGCATAAGCCCTTTCCGCGGACCGTCTATCAAGGCCTCGATAATAATTTTAGCAAATTCGACGGGATTGTCAGAATGAAAAAAAGTTCTTTCTTCTGCTGTCAGAAACGAATTTCTTTTATCAGAAAAATAGAGATGGACAACCAACTTGTCCGAATATTGCGTGTCTGTTGTTTGAACGTTTTGCTTAAATTTATCCTCAGCCAATGATGTTAAGGGCATATTCAATAGCGCCATGCAGACAGCGCTAAGCGCAATAACAGCTAAAACAGCGTATAATTCATGGCGCTTTGTAATCATGATTTGCCATCTAATAATTTTATAACGTTCAGATGGTTCGGCATCAACGCAGAAGTTGGACTTTTTACGAAGCCATCAAAATCGGACTTTTTATGAAACCGTCTAAATCGGACTTTTTACGAGTTCATCATATTTGAGTGTTTATTAAAAGAACATGGTTTTTTAAGCCAATACAGTTGCGATGTCAAGAGCAGAAGGGCATCCGTGATATACAATAATACAAATAAAAAAAGGCCGGCCCCCATAGACCAACCTTTTTTAGATATTTGGTGGAGCTGAACGGGATCGAACCGTCGACCCCATGACTGCCAGAAGGGCCAATGTATGCAATAGAATCGAGCCGTTATGCTATTATAAGGGGTTTGCATTTAATGAATCGTAACAAATTTTAATAAATCGTCAAGAGCAAATGCACCCGTTGCACCCCAAGTGCACCCGAAAAATTAGGGTTATGGTAGATGCCATAACCCTTTTTCTTTTTCAGGTAATTGAGTGTAATGCAGGATTTTAAGGGTTAATTTTTTGCAATTTGTTGACCAAGTACTGATTATTTTGGCTTCCCAACAAGAAGATTTATATTGAGGATCTGGCTCGTTCAACCTGAAGGGATGAGATAGATAAAAGCCTTTCAACGATCGCTAAACTGTCCGGTTATGACATGTCTGTCAGGGTGCTATCGTGTTTGGTAAAAATTGAAACTTGATTTTGGTATTCCTCAACCCATTCTCACAATCTGGAGCGAGGAGTAATAGCCGTAATTTTTAAAACCGCTTATTAGGGATTGCCTGGGTAGGAAAGAAAAGATCGCTCTCCCGACTACAGATTTAGTCTGCCCGTTTTCCAGAGTGAAACCACGCTGTAGGTTCTTGCCCAAAAGTTGGCTTTTTCTTCTGCGGGGTACTTAAAAAAATCCTGTGTCCAATTAAATGAGGGATTTTGATAGATATCCCGAAGAACGTTTGCAATGTGTTTGGGTTTCCAATGAGCGTGGATGAGAAAATCGTAAACCAGCCCTATCATATTTTTAGGTTGAAGCGCAGAGGGATTTGGAAAGTAAAGGATATTTTTTGTCCAGTCTGGAATGTTTCCCTCCTTTTTGGCGTACTCCAGAGCAAACCCCCTGGGAATATCTTCCTGGCTGTCAAAATCCTGGTGAAAAAGATAAAGGTCTGATGATTTATATTCATGAATAAAATCGATCAATGTTTCATTGGAACAGGGAATGAAGCCGGAAAATTTCTGTGCGTGATTCGCTGCTTTTTCAAGGTCCCACATACAGTCCAAAATAAAATTAATATTTGTTTCTTCGCTTGCCGTATTTCCATCAAAGTAAGTCCCGATCACATCTACCAGCGGAGGCTGATGGTATTTACCGTATTTTTCTTGATTTTTTTTATGCAGGCTGAAAGGGCTTCGAATGGAGCGCATAAAAGGAGATCCTTCACTCCAGGAATTGTCAAAGTTCAGACAGCGATCATGAACATCGGAGATGGTAACCGGAAACAGACCCATTGACTCGTTTTCCTTAAAAGCTTCCATGGTAAGAAGGGCAATATATTCGGCAATCTTACCGAGGCCACTGAACACACGAGCCGCATCAAGCGAAATTCCATACCAGCGCCGGATGTCATCGGGATCGATGTAATTACATGCCTTAATGAGATCATTTTCCAGATAACCGATTTTCTGCAATTCTTCGCTCGTACTATATCCTAAAAGATTTTGAAATAAGATATGTGCACCCGAAGGTGTGTAATCCAGGATATATGGCATACCCCTTGAACGGAAGAGGGTTTCAAGAAAACGAACAACAGGAACTGTCTGATCGAAGAATTTCTTCTGGGCGGCTGGGTCCTCATACAGCTTGTGGTTTTCTTCTGCCAGGAAGATCTCGAAATCAATCGGCATTAGCACTGATTGGGATCTCTCTCCGACAAGAGGGATATGAACCTGAAAACCTCTTTGAAGTGTAAGGTTTTCAAGCTGATGAATCGGTTCTGTTGCTGCTGGAAAAGCAGGATCATACCCCTCCGTAGCAAGTTCATGGCCCGCCGCAATGACATAATGGCTGAATTGATAGCAATTTTTTAACCGATCAATCACACGGTGGTAATATTCTTGAGCATTCATGATTTCATGCCCCTTACCTCAAATAGAGCCAATGCTGTATTTACATTCCCCCGGCCGTCAATATTTGGAAAAAATCTGCAAATAATAGTTCATTTAATTTGCAGAATGCCATAGCCCTCGGGAAGAATATTCCACATTTCACCATAGAGTGCGTAAGACCATCTGAACCGAAATTGGGGATACCTTGCTGTGAGTACAACTTGAAGCCAATTCTTGTTGATTACATATATCATAAGAATGAAATAGGCAAACCCTGCGAAATGGATTTGCCCCTATTGAAAAACGATATCACACGGATTTTAAGGCTCTGATATTTA
>JAUVTO010000156.1 GCA_030601485.1 Desulfobacterales bacterium
ATTATCCGGATATTACAGTGGAAACTTTTGACGGTCTTCTTGTGGATTATGCGGCCAGTCGGAACTGTATTGCCATACTGCGTGGGATGCGCGCGGTGTCTGATTTTGAATATGAGTTTCAGCTTGCGCTTATGAACCGCAAGTTAAAAAGAGAGGTTCAGACCGTTTTTCTAATGACCGGTTTGCGATGGATTTTTACCAGTTCATCAATAATAAAGGAAGCGGCACAGTTCGGCGGTGACATCGCCAGCGTGGTGCCGCCGCTGGTCAACAGGAAATTAAAAGAAAAGTTCGGTATTACTTCTTAGTGTATATATTCATAAATACAATTACGAAGCCGTCAAGTTTGGATCAGGAATTTTTAATTTTTTTAAAGTAATTCTCCAACCTGTCCATTCCTTGGGTAATGTTTTCCATAGAGGTTGCATATGAAAATCGAAGGTATCCTTCGCCGTTGTTTCCAAAATCGATGCCGGGCGCCACACCCACATGCGCTTTTTCAAGAATATCAAAGGCGAGTTTATACGAGTCGCCGGAAATGTGTTTTGCATTTGCAAACACATAAAAAGCCCCTGTGGGCTCCACGGTAATCCCGAGACCCATATCTTTTAGGCGGCGAATCATGAATTGTCTTCGTTCATTATAAATCCGCTTCATACGCAAAATATCTTCTCCGGCCTCCTTAAAAGCGGCGATTCCGGCGACCTGAACCATGGCATTGGCAGAAATAAAAAAATTTTGTTGAAGCTTTTGTATGGGGCGAATGAAATTTTTGGGTGCGATCATGTATCCGAGTCGCAACCCCGTCATTGCATAGAGTTTTGAAAACCCGTTGAAGACAAACGCTTTTTCCGTGAATTCCAGAATAGAGTGTTCTTTTCCCTCGTAAACCAGGCCATGATAGATTTCATCCGAGATAATATACGGTGAGTCCGATTTTAAAGACAGGGCGGCAATCGCCTCCATTCGCTCTTTGGAAAGCAGGTTTCCGGTTGGATTGGACGGAGAGTTGATCAATATTCCTTTTGTTTTCCGGGTGATCTTTTTTTCAATGGCATCAGGCCGGTATTGAAATCCGTCTTCCTCATACACGGGGATGAATACGGGCTCGCCTTGTACGAATTTTATAAAATTAGGATAGCAGGCATAATGGGGATCTGAGACAATGACCTGGTCTCCTTTTTCCAGAAGGGCGGAGAACATGACAAACATGGCCGGAGAAGTGCCTGATGATATTACGATCTGATCGGGATCCGCCGACACTCTGTATGTTTTTAAATAATGTTCACTGATGGCTTCTCTGAGCTCTATCATACCCAGGCTGTGTGTATAATGGGTATGGCCGTTGTCCAGTGCCTTGCAGGCAGCATCTTTAATACATTGAGGGGTATCAAAATCAGGCTCGCCGACTTCCAGGTGGATCACATGAATCCCCTGACGTTCCATTTCGTGGGCCCTCTCCAGAACGTCCATTACGATGAAAGGGGTCATTTCTTTGGTTCGATTGGATATCATTTCTGTTCCTTAAACAACCTTGTTGAGAGGGTATTCTATAATGCCCTCAGCGCCGTGTTTCAAAAGCTTTGGGATAAGGTCTCTGACAATACTGGTGTCCACCACCGTTTCCACAGAAAACCAGCTTGAGTTGTAAAGCGGTGCAACCGTTGGCGCGTTGAGACTGGGGAGCAAGGATACAATCTTTTCAAGGCGAGTATCAGAAACATTCATTTTAAGGCCCACAAGATTTTCAGCCACAAGCGCACCTTTAAGTAACAGAGCGATCTGTTCAAGTTTTTCTTTTTTTCCCGGATCCTTCCATGAATTGTGGTTGGCGATGAGCTGAGTACAGGTCTGCATAAATTCATGGATAATTTTCAGCCCGTGGGCCTTAATGGTACTTTCCGTCTCAGTGACCTCCACGATGGCATCGGCAAGACCGGAAATGACTTTTGCTTCCGTGGCTCCCCAGGAAAATTCAACGGTGACATTAATGTTACGTTCAGAAAAATAGTTTTTGGTATATTCAACCAGTTCGGTCGATATTTTTTTCCCCTCAAGATCTTCTAGTTTTTTAATGGAAGAATCCGGGGCAACCGCCAGCACCCATCGTGCAGGCCTGGCACTTGTTTTGGAGTAGACAAGATCGGTGATCACGTGGACATCAGATTTGTTTTCAGCGGTCCAGTCCTTACCGGTAAGTCCGGCATCGAGGGTGCCGTTTTCAACATGACGGGACATTTCCTGAGCCCTGCACAGGGTGCATTCGATGGTATCATCATTTATTTCGGGGAAATAGCTTCTTCCGTTGACATTAATCTTCCAGCCGGAACGTTTGAACAGGTCTATGGTCGCGTTTTGCAGGCTTCCCTTGGGAATCCCCAGTTTTAAAGGCGTTGTCATTTTTTATATACCTCCTCAGGATTAAATACCGGTTTACCGATAATCCGGGTTGATCCATTTTCGACCTTTTTAAAAAAACAGCTTCTATAGCCCATGTGACAGGCCGCGCCTCCCACCTGTTCAACTTTCAGCAATACCGTATCATCATCACAATCGATCCTAATTTCTTTTACGAGTTGTATATTTCCGGACGTTTTCCCTTTTATCCAGAGCGTTTGTCTGGTGCGGCTGTAATAAGTGGCATTTCCGGTGTCAAGGGTTGCTTCCCATGCGTCTTGATCCATAAACGCAAGCATTAAGACCTCACCGGTTTTATAATCCTGGACAATAGCAGGTATCAATCCGCCTATCTTTTTAAAATCAAGTGTAATCATAAAAATATATACCCGTTACAAAGTTTTTGTGGAAAACATTTTTGATAACCATAACATAAAATAAAGTCAAATTCTTTTTTTGAATTATGGCCACGGAAAATAATAAATTCCCCGAGATTACGCCGGATTTTGGCGCTTCACCTTACATTGACTTTCACAACTATGATTGGTATGGTGCCCGGCTATGGAATCAGGAAATGTGGTTGAATATATCGACAGCAAAAAAATTATTTGTGCGGTCGTTCTTGAGGTCAAAAATCAGAGGCTCAGGCTCCTGACCGAAACCAACCGGGAAGTCAACCTTTCGGAAAGTCGTCTGTCACATAAGTGCGAAATGCGTTTGGATCCCTCCATTTTAAGAAGTACCATGGTCCATACCTTAAAGGAGATAGCAAGCCGGCGTAACGCATTGATAAGTCACATAAACATCAAGGAATTATGGGAAGTTTTAAACACGGAACAAGAATGGATCGATCTTGACACAATGACCGGATTATGTTTCCCGGAAAGTCCGAGTCGCGATCATGAGTCTGCGGTTGTCAGGGCATTTTTTTCAAACAGACTTTATTTTAAATTTAACCATGATCGCTTTTTCCCCAACACACAAGATCAGGTTGAACAAAAAATCGTTCAGGAAAGAGAAACAGCGCTCAGAAATCGGATCATCAAAGAGGGCGGAGAATGGCTTAAAAACGTCTTGAATGATACTCCCTATTCCCCGTCCGAAAACAAAACCCAAATTATAAACATCCTGAAATCATTTTATCTTTTCCAAAAGGAAAGCAAAACGTATAACCTTGGCAAAGCAATGCTTGCAAAGGCCGGCATCAGTCCTGATGAAGGAATCTTTCAAGTTTTGGTTAAACTGGGCGTTTTTGATAAAAACGAAAATACGGATCTTTATAAATATAATATCTCAACGTCTTTCCCCGGCAATGTCATGGAAAGAGCAACGGAGCTGGCCGGTTCACAGCAGGAGTTTTCGGACAACAGCATGCGCAAAGACCTGACCATGCTTTCGTTGATGACCATTGACGGCCAGGCAACATTAGATTTCGATGATGCCATCAGTATAGAAGATCATGGTGATTATTATCATCTCGGGATTCATATTGTCGATGTCGGGCATTTTATTAAAAAAGGAGATAGTATCGATCAAGAGGCTTTGGACCGTGGAAGCTCAATTTATATGCCCGATCAGAAAATACCGATGATTCCGGCCTGTCTTGCTGAAAATCTTTGCAGTCTGAAAGCCGGACAATTGCGCCCGGCCATCAGCATTATGGTGAATTTAAGCAAATCCTGCGAAATAATCGACTTTGAAATAATCCCGAGCCTGATCCGGGTGGAGCACCAGCTCACTTATTACGATGTTAATATCATTGCTCAAGACAGCAAGGAAATTATTATACTCCATGATATCGCAGAACAATTCCGTCAGAACCGGATGGCTGCAGGAGCTGTTCAGATCACGTTGCCGGATATTAATGTATGGGTCGATGAGAATAATGAGGTTACCGTAAACAGAGTGAACAGGGAAAGTCCCGGAAGGATGCTGGTTTCGGAAATAATGATCATGGCAAACTGGCTCATGGCCAAATTCCTGGCCCAACATAACGCTTCGGCAATATACAGGTCTCAAGCCGCGCCCCGTGAACGACTCTACAAGGGAACCGAAGGCTCTTTATTTCAGAACTGTATGCAGCGAAGGCTGTTAAGCCGTTTTGTGCTAAACCCGGAGTCTGAGCACCATTCAGGATTGGGTCTGGATGCCTATGTCACTGCAACGTCACCCATCAGGAAATACTTTGATCTGGCCACTCAGCGGCAGATACGGGCAGTCCTCGGCCTGGAAGTGCCTTATACCATGAAAGAAATAGATAATATTATACAGGTGCTTGAAGACCCGATGAGCTGTGTATCAAAGCTTCAATTCAACCGCCACAGGTACTGGCTGTTGAAATACCTTGAAAAAAGAATCGGGCAAAAAGAAGAGGCTGTTGTGCTGTACAAAAAGAGAAACACCTGCCAGATACTCATATCCGAATATATGATAGAATGCGACCTGCCCTTATCCGGCGGTATAGATTTGAAGCCCGAGGACCTGATTCAGATAACCATACA
>JAUVTO010000211.1 GCA_030601485.1 Desulfobacterales bacterium
AGTACGCCTCATAATTACAAAATTTAAACGCCTTGAATTTGAACTTTTTGCAAAACCGTCTAAATAGGACTTTTTGCGAGTTCATCAAAATTAAATCAAAGGACTATTAATGCTAAACATATTAAAAAATTTCAATAAAAATCGGTATTATGTTCAGAAAATCCTTTTTGGCAACTTAATTCTTTGCTTTAACTTTCATCCCTTTTAATCTTTCTGATAATCTTTGGAATAAAGAAAGAAAAGATAAACAGCCCTATGGAAAAGAAAACCTTAAAAGATATCAGCTCTCCCCAGTTTCCCGATGCCCAGACATCTTTCAATGTCCCGATAAAAAAGGTGAATATAAATGTTCCTACAATAATACCCAAGCCCGTTCCCGAAAAATAGTCCCGGAATCGGACCTTGGTCAGCCCCATGCCAAAGTTCATGGGGGTAAACGGAAAATAAACAAGCCGAAGATACAGGACCGTGGCAAATCCATTCCGCTCGATCGCGTCGTCATATTTTTTTAATTTGTCACCGATCAGCGAGGCGGCAAACTCCCTTCCCAGGGTCCGTCCAATAAAGAAGGCAGCGCTGGCCCCAATCATGGCGCCGAACCATACATATACGAATCCCCAATAGGCTCCGAATATGGCAGCTCCCAGGCCGGTCAACAGGGTGCCTGGCAAAAACAAACATACACCCACCACGTAAATTACAATATAGACCAGCGGCGCCCAGAGACCAGCGGCTTCAAGGAAACGACTCAGCTCTTCTGCCGTGAGATAATTTTTAATCGAAGTGTATCGGATCAAGAAAAAAGCTCCGATAATAAAGGCTGCCAAGATAATAGCCTTTATCGCTGCTTTCGAGTTTTTTTTAGATTTTTTAAGGCGTTCTTCCATTATCATCGCATCCTGTCTGCGGCCCGTGGTCCCCAACTTCCGGATTCATAAAAATGAAGCATTTCTGCCCTGTTGCCACAGGTTTCGCACTCATTTAATATGGGTGTCAAAAAGGACCAGCATTGTTCAACCCCGTCCTGTCGCCAGAAAAGCATCTGGTCTCCCAAAATGCAGTCTATCAGGACTTTTTCATAGGCATCCAGAATGGGCCCCGAATAATTTTGATGATAGGAAAAATCCATGGTTACAGAACGTAAGCATACCCGTGCACCGGGATTCTTTGTTTGAAAAGTAAGGGTTATTTTTTCATCCGGATAAATACCGAGTATTAATCGATTGGCGGCGATGGTTTCCCCCAGGGTTTGTCGAAACATGGAATGGGGAATCCCTTTAAACTGAATTTCGATTTCTGTTAACTTCTTGGCCAGCCGCTTACCGGATGTAAGAAAAAAAGGAACGCCCTGCCAGCGCCAGTTGTCTATGAAAACTTTCATCCTGGCAAAAGTTGGCGTTAGAGAGTCCGGGCTTACACCGGGTTCCTCCCGATAGCCCGGGACCGGTTTATCATCAATTTTGCCTTGACCATATTGCCCAAGCACGATGTAATTGTGGAGATTTTCGACCGGAAACGGTCTTAACGAATGAAAAACTTTTACCTTCTCATCTCTAACGCGGTCGGTTTCAAACTGGGACGGTGCTTCCATGGCGGTAAGGGCAAGCAGTTGCATTATGTGGTTTTGAAACATGTCTCTAATTACCCCTGCCTGTTCATAGTAACCCGCTCGATGTTCAACGCCTAAAGTCTCTGAGGCAGTGATATGGATATGGTCAATATATCTCCGATTCCAGATGGGTTCGAAAATGGCATTGGCAAAACGAAACATCAGTATGTTCTGAACGGTTTCTTTTGCCAGATAGTGATCTATCCGGAATATCCGGTGTTCTTTAAAATATTCTTTAATGCCCTGATTCAGCGCTACGGCAGTTTTAAGATCCCGGCCAAAGGGCTTTTCAACAACAATACGTGACCATCCGTTGCCGTTTTGGTCTTCTTTTGCAAGACCAGCCTGTCCAATCATTTGAGCAACCGGCTTATAAAGATAAGGTGGCAGAGCAAGATAAAAAATCCTGTTCCCTCTGGTGTTATATTTTTGGTCCAGCTTTCTAAGAAATTCTGCCAGGCTCATAAAAGAAGTCAGATCCCCATAATCAACAGCTCGATAATTAAGAGCGGCAGCAAAAGCCTGCCATTTTGAAGCATCCATAGCGCCTTTTTTCCACAAGGCTTCTTGCATCTTATTCCTGAATTCCTGATCACTCAGATTTGTTCGCCCGCACCCGACAATGCGAAAAGGATCCGGCAAACCCGCATTCAAATACAAATTGAAAAGTGCCGGAACCAGTTTTCTGGCAGTTAAATCACCGGTAGCTCCCATGATGACAATGGTGCTGGGATCGCTGTGCTTGAGTCCCAGGCAATCTTCGGGGCGAATTTTTAGATCCGGAGCCCTGGCCTCGATGACTTGGCCCATGGACCCGCTCTGATTTATTACTTTATCATCCATAGATTTTACTTTTATTTTGATCTTGAAAACCTGGTCCTGTAGGCCAGGTCAGAGTTATCCGGCTCTGCCTGAAGAAACGCTGCAAGAGTTTGAAGTGAACTAAAGTTTAAAGTGAGCTAAAGTTAAGGAATTTTGTCAATTATATAAAATCAGCGGAGCGCAGCGACTCCATAACTTTAGGCACTTTAGCTCACTTTAGGCACTTCTAACTTGTCCGGCTTATAGGAGAGCAGTCCCTTTCAGGGGCAAACCAAAGCCCGGTCATCTGGTCCAGGATTCTTTACTCAGAAGAAACGACTCCATGTCCTCCGAACTCGCGGCGAAGAGCTGCCAGAAATCTGTCTGTAAAAGGATCTTCTTGTCGGGAACGAAAACGTCTTAATAAGGAAAGCGTGATAACCTGAGCCGGTACACCGGTTTCCAGGGCTTGCTGGATGGTCCAGCGGCCTTCTCCTGAATCTTCTACGTATCCCTTGATATCGGAAAGTTTTTCATCTTTTCTAAAAGCCTCTTCTGCAAGTTCCAGTAACCATGAACGAACAACGCTTCCCTGATTCCAGAGATGGGCAACATCAGCATAGTTTAAAGACTCGGCATATTCAGATGCCTCCAAAATTTCGAATCCTTCACCATAGGCCTGCATCATGCCGTATTCGATACCGTTGTGAACCATTTTAACAAAATGCCCGGCACCTGTGGCACCACAGTAAAGATAACCTTCCTCCGGAGCCAGGGCTTTAAATATGGGTTCCAGTTGTTTGAAAGTGTCTTGCTCTCCGCCAATCATCAGACAGTAACCGATTTGAAGCCCCCATATCCCTCCGCTGACACCGGCATCCATAAACCGGATGCTTTTTTCCTCAAGCAGCGTTGCCCTGCGGATATCGTCTTTATAATATGTATTGCCA
>JAUVTO010000142.1 GCA_030601485.1 Desulfobacterales bacterium
ATTATCATTGAAGAACAAAATGAATTATTGCATACATACCAATAAATAAATAGAATAAAATCCGGATTTCGTCAAATCAATGGGTGAAAAATGCTTGAGCAAGAAAGGATTGACATATGATTTCCGTTGAAAATGTTCAACAGGCCGCAAAAATGATTAAAGGAAAGGTTATCAGAACACCGCTGGTCTATTCATCTTCTCTGAGTAGAATGTTTGAAGGAGAAATTTACCTCAAATTAGAAAATCTTCAGAAAACCGGATCCTTCAAAATCAGGGGTGCGACATATACTATTTTGACCCACAAAGATGAAATAGGTCATGACGGCGTGGTGGCGGCCTCTGCAGGAAATCATGCTCAAGGGGTTGCCCTGGCTGCCAGGCAGGCGCTCATTCCGGCAACCATCGTCATGCCTGAATGGGCTTCCATCACAAAACAGGAGGCAACGCGCGGCTATGGCGGCGAGGTGGTGATTGAGGGTCAGAGTTTGAAAGAGTGCATTAAAAAAGCCGAAGAAATGGCTCTGCAAGGAAAAACTTTTATTCATCCCTTTGATGATCCTGATATTATTGTGGGGCAGGGGACTATGGCTTTGGAAATTCTGGAAGATCTCAAAGAGATCGACATGATTCTTGTGCCCATCGGCGGCGGCGGTATTATTTCAGGTATAGCATCCACAGTAAAATCAATCAGACCGAGAGTTAAAGTTATCGGCGTTCAATCTGCAGCCTGCCCTTCGGCCTATGAATCGTATCGCAGCGGGAAAATCACGAGTGTGGATTCCTATCAGTCCATAGCCGACGGCATAAGTGTTAAACAGGTGGGGGATTTGAATTTCGATATTATAAAAAAGTGTGTTGATGATGTGGTGTTGGTGGAGGAAGATCAGATTGCGGCGGCGATCCTGTTGCTTCTGGAACGAAAAAAGATACTGGCCGAAGGCGCAGGTGCGGTCCCCCTGGCTGCGCTTTTAAACGGTTCCGTGACTGTTCCCCGGGGAAGCAGAGTCGTTCTTTTAATCAGCGGAGGTAATGTGGATAGCTCTCTGTTAGGCCGAATCCTGAGTCAGGGGTTATTAAAAAATGCCAGGATAATGCGCATAAGGGTGCGCCTGACTGACGCCCCCGGTTCTTTGGCACAATTACTGGCCTTGATATCCGGCCTTAAAGCAAATGTTCTTCATATTTATCATGACCGTAGCGCAAGGGATTTGCCCATTTACGTCACACGAGTCGATCTGGAACTCGAAACACGCGGCCCCGCCCACGTTGAGAAAATAGCCCGCAAGCTGAATATAGCGGGTTATGAAATGGAGTTGAGATAAATTCAGGAACAAGAGAATTTTGGGCGAACCCTAAGTCCGTTGGGATCTATATTTCTGATTGACAGCCTGTTTTCTTTGGGTTTTTGACTCGGAAAGACTACTTGACCTTTTCTAATTTTTCTAACAAGCTTCGAGCGTTATTAATATTTTTTTTTGCTTTTTTGTGCTCCGGATTCAGGGCTAAGGCTTTTTCCCATTCCTTTATAGCGCTTTGTAGCTCTTCATTCAAAAAATGTTTGACGCCTTCAAGGTAATGTACTTCAGACTGTTTCTTCATCGCTTTGTTAACATAAGATATGGTTTTTTTAACACAATCATATTGAGGGTCTGCCCTGTTAAGCACATTTAATGCTTCGGTATAGTTCTTTCGAATTGTCAAGTATTTTGCTTGTTGACAAAAAGCGGTGTTGATCAGATCTTGGGCCGCTTTATTGGATTTGTCATAATCTAAAATCTTTTCTGAAACATCCAGCACCTCCGGGTATCGTTTTTCTTTCAAAAAGATTTCCGCCTTTTTCAGTTCAATGCGGATATCGATCGTAGGTCGGGTAAATTCTGATCCGAGTACGGGAATTTCAAGAAAGGTCCCGGATACGGGTTCTTCACCGGTTTTAAGATTATTAAAATAGGCGATCAGAAAATCTTTTGAAGGATCTTTATAGAATTTTTTTGAAATATCTTTAAGGGTGTCTTTCTCTTTTACTTTATAATTTAGGTATTCTTTTGGATGTAACCTGTTTTTTAGGTAGTCTAAAGCCTCTTGATGATTAGGGGCATATCTTAACGCTGTCAGAAATTGCTTTTGTGCGTCTTTGAATCTTCTTTTTTTGCAAAACTCTACACCCGTTGTAAAATGCTGCCTGGCCTTATGATCGATGGTAGATTTTAAGGAGGCAATCTTTTCAGGAATTTTTGTACTGTTCGGATTCAGTGTGCCGGCAATTTGCAGGTAAAAAAGGGCGGTTTGCAATTCATCATTTTTTTCATATTCCAGCGCTTTTCCCAGGTAATAAGAAGCGGGTAAAACTTTAGTGCCCTCGGGTGCTTTTTCGGAATTCTTTTCTGCAATTTTATCGGCGATATCTCCTAAAAACCCCCGCACACCGGCGCATCCGGTGAAAAAAAACAGAACAATTAACAGCAAATAAATGTTACACAATCTTTTCATTTCAATTCCATGTTTTGGAATACGGACAGTTTCTTTTTAAATTTTTCAATATCATATTTGCCGTAAATTGCCGAACGACGGATCTTGTATTTATCAATAAAAAACGGATTGGATTTCTTATCAACGGTGAATGCGGCACGGTAGCCGTGTTTTTTTAACATGGCAATGACGAGATTATTGGTTTTACCATAAGGGTATGCCAGACAGCCGCATTCTTTATTCAGTTTCTTTTTGGTCAACTTTTTGGGGTAACTTATTTCCATTTCAAGGGAATTGAAGTATTCTTTAAACGACTCCTTGTTTTTTAGGGTCGCCAAATTTCGGTGGGTTTTGGTCTGGCATTGGATATCAAACCCGGCTTCTGAAAGCTCTTTGATTTGTTTCCAGGACATGGCTTTTCCGCCGCCGATAAAATCGGTGTAAATAAAAATTGTGGCCGGGAAACCATATTCTTTCAATATGGGAAAAGCGATGTCATATACGGAGATCCATCCGTCGTCAAATGTAATTGCAACAGATTTCTCAGGTATCTGTTCCTGATAATCGAGAAAATTTAATAATTGATCCAGCGTGATAACATGATAGCCGTTCTCTTTCAAATATTTCATCTGGGCTTTAAAATTGTCTTGGGTGATTGATATTTTGCTTGGTTTGTTTTTGGATAAACTGTAATATGACAAAACCGGGACGGTTTGATAACCTCCGGATTTAAGGCCGCCCTTATTGAAGGAGAATAAGGGGATAATCAATTCCTGTCCGGGAGTCAGGCTTTTGATATGGTTAAATTCGGAGATTAGCCACTTTTTGGACGGATCGTTCAAGTATTCTTCGGCCAGGGAAGAAAGGGTGTCTTTGGCGGTTGCCGTGATAATGATAAAATCATCATTAATGCGAATTTCAGACATCTTGTGATGGGAACGGGTACCCGTGGCGCAGCCGGCAAGCAATAACAGGAACAATAGAAAAACAAGGCCGGAAATGGTTTTCATTCTATTTACGGATCGTTGCATTTCGCTTATCCTTTATACTGAGCAACTTAAACGTTTCAACCGGTTTTGTTTTGCCCTTGATATGCTGCGGCGAAAGCGGTTTTACGGTAATTATGTCTGCAAGATTTTCATAAACACTTTTACTGATAATAATATCACCGGAACCGGCGAGCTTGTTCAGATGTGCGGCCAGGTTTACCGTATCGCCAATTACGGTATATTCCATTTTATCCTGTGATCCGATATTGCCTGATACCACAACTCCGGAATTAATTCCGATACCTACAGATTGAAGGAGACTGTTTCCATTGTTTTGTTTGTTCATAAACTTCTTCTGCATGTCGTTTGCAGCCCTTACACCCCTTTCCACATGATCTTTGTGATAAACCGGGACCCCAAAAACTCCCAGAACCGCATCACCGATAAACTTATCCACATACCCCCCATGATCCTGTATTGCCTGTGTGGCAATCTCAAAGTATTCATTCAGACTTTCAACGATTTCTTCAGGCTCTTTGAGCTTTGAATATGATGAAAATCCTCTGATATCGGTGAATACGATGGTGGCTTCATTCCTATGGCCTTTAAGCCAAGCACTTTCAGGGTTGGCCATGATCATTTCAAGAACTTCAGAACCGATATACTTGCCAAACGATTTTTGCATGAGAGAGTTCTTCCAGAGTTCATCTCCCATTCGGTTAAACGCGGTGGCCAGGTTTCCCAATTCGTCATTTCTTGCCAGTATTATTTTGTGCTGATAATTTCCTGAACCGATTTCACCGGTGGCCATAACCAGATTTGAAATGGGGCGGGAGAAATGGAATCCTAACCACACTGCAATTGCACTCCCTAACAGTATGATGAAAAATGTTATCACGAAAATTGTCAAACGGGCTTTGTGGATTAAGCTTTCGATAAAATCGATGGATACTCCAACATGGACTTGACCCAGTTTTTTGCCTTTAAATAATACGGGACGGGTTAAATTCAAAACATTTTCGCCGGATATCGAGTAGTAATTAAAGTAAGTAACGTCTTGTTCTTTTTTCACATCTTCCAAATGGGCGAACTTTTCAAAGGGCTTGCCGATTTTAGTTATGTCGGTATGTGCCTTGATGATCTGATTGCGATCAACGATGATGGCATAAAGAAGTCCCTCAACAGCAGTTGCATCTTTTATTAACGTATTGAGCCTTAAGATGTTGTCTTCCAAAAGGGGGACCGGAGAGTTGCTGCTGAAATAGTTCAGACTGACCTTGCCGATCTTGACGGTTTGCCGGTAAAGCCTTTCTTTTTGCTGACTTAAAATGAAAAAGCTCATTACAAAAATAGTCGTGATGATAATGAACATGGTTGCAGCAAAAAACTGGAGCCATATGGGGATGCGGGGCGGAGGAAGACCTTCCACAAAATTCCCGCGTTTATCTTTAACAAGTCCTTTTATGTCGTCTGCCAGCGTTTTAACCGAAATCTGATATTCAACATTTACTGCCTTGACCAGTTCTTCTTCCGATGCATAACCGAGCTCAACGATGATCTGCCCTAATCGAACGGCCTTGCCCAGGGTATAGAGTTTTTCTTTTTGTACCTTTAGGGCTTCCAGGAGTTGTTTTTCGGTAATAATGCCTTTTCGTCTCAGGACCTCGCCGATTGTAATACGAAAATTATCGGGAGATTTTCCAAACAATTTCTTGATCTTGGAAAGAAAAATATTTTGTGAGGTCAATTGGTTCATGGATGAGGTTTTCGTACGTGTTAACTGCCTGGAATCATGTAGTTTTACAAAAACTTGATATAAATTATAAGATCTTCGCTTATGAAAATATTTAGTCTATCTAAACAGGATCGATCTGTCAATACTGGAGAGTGCAGGAAGAATTGCACCTTCTGAACCCTTGACGGTCTCGTAAAAAGTCCAACTTCTGCGTTGTGCTGCATTTCGTAATCATTCAACGTACGAAAAGTACGCCTCATGATTACAAAATTTGCACGCCTTGAATTTGAACTTTTTACGAAACCGTCTAAATCGGAC
>JAUVTO010000075.1 GCA_030601485.1 Desulfobacterales bacterium
ATATCGGCAAATTCCTGTAGACGTTCAAGGGGTTCCTGACGAGCCAAAAGGCGGCCAGTTTTACTATTGACCCGGTCATGGAGCAATTGCAGACCCGCGCGACCGGAAACTGAGTTTATACTTTCGCAAATGATCCCGATAGAGATTCAAGGTGGGCCAAGAGTCGTTACACGGCTCTTGGCCTTTTCTTCTGAAATAGATAAGCACTTTCAAAATTGCAGATAACTCCAACGTCTATGCACTTAACCCTGATTTCATATACCTGCTATGAAAATGTAAATATCAAGGGTCTGAAAAATTTGGGATATCGTTTTTTCAAAAAGGGCAAATCTTTTTTGGAGGGTTTGCCTTTTTGATTTTATTGATATATGTAATGAACAAGAATTGATTTCAGGTTGTTGTTCTGGCAAGAAATCACCACATTATAAAACCTCTCTATAAATGTTTGATTGGTTCAATTACTATTTTTTTCTCCATTGATTCCTCCCAGTATGTAGAACATCAAAATTTCACTACCTTGATTATTAAAGGAAGGCACTTAGATTTTTTATATCAAGTAGAGGTCGATGTTCTATAATGTTCGAGTTCACTATTAATAAAATATACTTGTATCATAACACTAATTTTGATACAGTTGTTTAGCGATAATTTTTCATAAATAACTACTGGTTTTGCAATAGTCCTATTTGGGCATTATTGTTGCAGCCTATAAATTAATTTGATTACCATTTCGATCAACATATAAAGAAATTAACAGAAACAAATAAAGGAGGAGGCCTGTGGGAAGATCAACTGTTTTTTGCTTTTTGGTTGCTACTATAGCAACTATGGTTATTAGTTCCAGCATTGGGCAGGCAAAGGAGAAAGGCAAAATCGTCCATGATGCCGAGTACTACATCCTCGAGGCCCAGCACGGAAAAAAATGGGCTGCCGAAGATAAAGAAATTGATAAAAAACTGGCCGAGATTCGCAAGAAAAACGGCGGCAAACCGCCGAATTTCGTTTACATCCTACTCGACGATCTCGGCTTCGGCGAAATTGGGATGCCGAATCTCGATGTCATCCGTGGCTACAGTACCCCCAGGATCTCGAAGCTGGCGGACGAAGGCCTCTCCCTCATGCGGATGTATACCGAGCCCAGTTGCACGCCGACCCGTGTGGCCATGATGACCGGTCGGTACGCTGCCCGGACAGGGACCAGCGAGGCGAAGGCAGTGGTCGCAGGCGACGGTCTGGCGGCCTGGGAGGTGACTCTCGCCGAAATCCTGAGCAAGGCCGGCTATGCCACCGTTCATATGGGGAAATGGCACCTCGGCGACATTGAGGAATCCTATGCCACCAACCAGGGTTTTGACTACGCCGAACATCCGATGCACCAACAAGGCCAAATGGCTATCATGAACGAGACCGCCGAGCTCGAGGGCTTGTCGACCGGTCTGTCAAGGAAGCTGCGTGCGGATACCTTCGAACTCGACAAGAGTTTCCGGACGAATCCCAACGCCATGGTGTACGGCGTCGTCGGTAAAAAGGGCGGCCCGATGCGCGAAGTGAACTTCAAGGCCGGGGAAGTCTATACCCAAGAGCATTATAACCGCATGGAAGAAGGCTACAAGCAAGGCACCCTCAAACAGCTCGAACGTTTGGCAAAGGGAGACAAGCCGTTCTTCTTGCAATACTGGCCGCAACACCCGCTGACGTTCACCCGCAGCGACATCGAGCAAGCGAAGACCCTCAACGGCGGCCCCATTGCGGAGTCGATCGCCAAGGTCGACGGATGGATAGGTGAGATCCTCGATAAGATCGAAGAACTCGGTATCGCCGAGAACACGGTTGTCATGGTGATGGGCGACAACGGTCCCTTCATGCAATATGTTAACAGGAGCGGCCAGTCGGACCGAACTGACCGCGGGGGCAAGGCCGAGCAGCTCGAGGGCGGCGTCCGCGTCAACGCCTTCATAAAATGGAAAGGCGTGCTGGAGCCCGGATCGCGTGCCCAGGACATCGTTCACGTTACGGATTTATTCACGACTTTCGCCCGTCTGGCCGGCGCCGAGGAGCACATTCCCACCGATCGCCTGATCGACGGGGTTGATCAGACGCCCGTACTGTTCCTCGGAGAGACCCATGGTCGTCGCGATTATGTTTTTGTCTATGAGGGACCGAGGCTGCGCTCCATCGTCAAGCAGCAGTACAAGTTTCATCTGCCGCTACCCGGAGAGAACCCCATCGGCGCGCCCATTTTCGATCTTTACAAAAATCCGCGTGAGGATCGCCCGCAGGACGCGATTCAATACGGCGTTGGTTTTGGCGGGAACTTCGTGGCGATGCTGAAGCGCCATTTGGCGATGAAGCAACAGTATCCGGATCGTGAGCCGGGTAGGGGCCTGCCCTATGGCGGTATCGAGAACCTCCGTCCGGAAACCAAGGCTCTGGTGGAGTCCATGGCCGCGTGGATGAAGCCAGTGGGTAAGTAAGACAATGAATATCTTTCTCTATCGTTAATTAGAATTACATAATTTAAGGAGGTACATCATGAAAAAAATCATTTTAACAATTTTGGCAATGATGATCAGCTTTTGTTTTATAACAGGTGCGGGATGGGCCGCCGAAGAAGAAATGCCCAAGTCCGGATTTCTCCAGGATTACACACTGCTGAAGCCCGATGATTCTATGAAAGCCGTCAACTGGCTCTATGTAAATGAAAAAGTGGACTATAGCACTTACAACAAAATCATGCTTGACGACCTGGTGTTTTTCGTATCCAAAGATGCCGACTACAAGGGTTTTGAGGCCAATGAGCTGGCTGATTTGGGTAAAGCCTTTCAGCAAGCTATAGTTATGAATCTTTCGGGCGTTTACGAGTTCACGGATACGCCCGGTCCCGGTGTGATGCGGATAAGAATAGCCGTAACAAACCTGGTTCCCAGCAACTCCGTCACCGGTACGGTGACAACCATAGTCCCGGTAGGCTTGGCTTTAAGCGTTGTCAAAAAAGCTGTCACTGGCTCCCACATCGGGATGGGGCAGGTCGCTATTGAGGGTGAAATTGTCGATTCCCAAACCAATGAAATATTAGGGGCGGTGCTCGACTCCAAAACAGGAAAAAAGTATAAAATTGCAAGAGGTACGTCTAAATGGGGGCACGTCATCGACGTATTTAATACGTGGGGACAGAACATTCGGGCGCGGTTGGACAAATACTCAGGCCGCGAATAGCTGTCAAACCGCTTCTCCGGCTTTTGGACCAAAGGAAGTTTATTATGCTTCGAACAACCAAAGTGATGGTGATGTGGCTGCTATTGGCAATGCTGACAGCCGTGCAGCAATGGCGCTATTTCTGGTCCGGACGTTTGGTCTTTAGGTAGTAGCGGTTTTCTCGAACGGGCAGGGTCAGAAACAAGCCGTTTACTTAGGGTGTTGAAGGATTTCTTTAATCGCTTGATTTTTAAGCGAAAACAAAGAAAATCTATCGACAGAATATCTTTCTGCGACTACTCATCTTTATTGCATCTAAAAACAGCACCTTAAGCCGATTCGTCAACACCTTTAGTAAACGGCTTGGGTCAGCAATGGTCCTGCTTTTTTATACATAAATTATGAGTTCAGAGGATTTGAATATCTGCTATAAAACACACGTATCATGTCAAAAACTTTCGTGTGATATCGTTTTTCAATGGGGCGAATCTAATTCAGAGGGTTTGCCCTTTGATTTTTTATGAATTTTAGGATATATGTAAAATGATTCAAAATAGCCATTCTATATGAATAGAATGCTCAGGGCAATTCGTTCCTTAGGATGCGCTTTCTCCTTCTCCCACCCATCCTTGAATATGCGCCCTCCCTCCATCAATATCCGTTGAAAATAGCGACATCTTTTATAATATGCTTGACCTGTTTGTGATTCGAAGGTATACGACATGCTTATTTCTATATTTATGGTGAGCGGCTCCAGCGTATCCGGAACTGTTTTCGCCTGGATATTCCATTAAAATTCAGATGGAAAATTCATTATTACGGATCAGCCACGATCAATTTACGAAACAATTAAAACAGGAGGAGAACCAACGTGAACAAAGGTGATTTAGTGAACGAAGCGGCCAAAGTAGTCAGCACCAAAAAAGAAGCTCAGGCCGCTGTAGATTGTATTTTCAAAACGATTACAAATGCACTAAAAAATCAGGAAGCTGTTCAGGTAACCGGCTTCGGCACATTTAAGGTGGCTGAAAGGAAGGCTCGTAAAGGCAGAAATCCTCAGACAGGGGAAGAGATAGATATTGCGGCAAGTAAGGTGCCAAAGTTTGTTGCAGGAAAAGCTTTGAAGGAAGCTGTGAAATAATTATTTGTTCGTAGGTAACAACATTCTGTTAACGGATAATAGTTATCAGGTAACTCCCACGTGTGCGATTTTCGCTTGATCGGGGTGTTCCTCGAAGAGTGTCCATATGGGTCAAACAAACATACTTAATAAGGAGGTTGAAAATGAAAGCAAGAATTAGAATATATCCTTTTCTTATCGTACTGGTCGCATTATTGGCAGTTTTCATCGTTTCGTCCATGGCACAAGAAAAACCCGCCGACAATATGCAGATAGTTCGTGAAAAGATCCAGACCGACAAGAAGCTGTTGATTGCGGAGAATATGAATCTCACGGAATCGGAGGCCAAAGTTTTCTGGCCGGTTTATGAGAATTATCAGAAAGATCTGGGCAAACTTGTCGATAAAACCGTCAAACTGATCGATAACTACGCCGCCAACTATCAGACCATGACCGAGGAAGCGGCCAAAGAACTGATCAATGGGTATTTGGTCATTGAGGGAGAACGGGTGACACTCATGAAATCCTTTTTACCCAAATTCAGAAAAGTTCTGCCTGAAAAGAAAGTAGCACGCTATTACCAACTCGAAAACAAGATCAATGCTGTAGTGAAATATGAGCTGGCAAAGAATATCCCCTTGGTCAATTAAGGACTGGAGCTGACAGACGCCCCAAGAGTCGGATATAATTGATTTTCGGGGTTCTTGCTGTCAAGGCCATCAAACTGATAAAAAAATAAGCGTGGATAGACGATAAAATTCCACGCTTTTTTTGTTCGTATGGACACACAAGATATTATGGTGATGATATTTGGTGTTAAACCGGTGACATCTCCAACATACATGGCCTATTCTCGGCATACATGTATCTGTATCATGCATTTTGAAATGGTTTCATAAGTTGTGGTATCGAATGATTGAAATTGAACTGTCAAGTGATGTTTACCTGCCCTGCGATTCTGTCAAATAAAATATAGGCCAGGAATATCTCAAGCCACATGTTTCACTCATACCAAACAGGAATATCAAACCGATCCCGTATCTTTTCTGTGGTCTTAATCCCATCTATCCTGGCATACAGATCCAGATCAAGCACAACAATATCTGGCCTGTTTTTTTCGATTTCCGATAACAGCTTTTCTTTGGTCGGCACATAGGAATCCACCTTGCACCACTTACTGATAATTCTGCATCTGATTTCCTGACCAGCTCCCTCATCAAACATCATCATTTTTAGTCCTGACATGATATCCCCTCCTGTAAAGGTTTTTCTTTCAAATAATCCCGAACTGAAGCTATAATAGCTCCATAGAGATGACCCCTAATATCGGGTAAATATGGTGAATATCATCTTGCCTTTTGCGCATTGCTTGGATTTAAATTGTTGCCCCGTTTAAAGCGGATCAAGGATGAGCGGCTTTATCGTCCTGGACGTGGAATGACTTATAATAAATTGGAATCCGTAATGACGCGTCCTATCAAATGGGATCTAATCAAAGACAATTATGAAATGATCGCTAAGATCGCCGTGTCAATTGCCGAAAATGGTGTCTCTCCTATTGCAGTGCTGCGAAGATTCAATATGTATTCAAGACGTAACCCAACCTATCGGGCCATTCTGGAGTTTGGCAAAGTCGTTAAAACCAACTTTCTCTGTGAGTATTTGCCGTCTCCGGATCTTCAGAGAGGTCTAGGAGGGTCTAAATAAAGTTGAGGCATGGAATGGCCTTAACTCATTTATCCGTTATGGAAAAGCCGGAGGGATCACCGAACGTCAGTTGATGGATCAGAGGCAATCGATTGCCTGCCTCCAGCTCATTCAAAATTGCATTATTTTTTGGAACACCTATGTGATGGACATGTTATTTAGAGCAGAAAACGGGGAGATTAGTCATTTGGAGGATCTTAACCGCCTGAGTCCTTTGCTTCACCATCATATTAATCCATATGGCCGCTTTGAAATCAACTTGCATGGCTCCAGGATCTTGGAAACGCTGAATTAGCCCCTTATGTATATTTCATGCACGTTTGCTTTCCAAGGGCCAAATTTTACGTTAGCGTATTGTACGCATAAAAAGGTGAACCAAAATTTGATCTTATCTCTTAAGATATCTGAAGATATTTCAATTGCACGCATATCTGATCACAACGGTAAAGGTATCAAATATTGCGTACAATACAGTTTTGGTTTTTAAAAATTATGCCGCATATTAAATTGTACGCATAATATATTCGCAATTCTTCAAAATTTGGCTCATGAATCCCCATTTTTATATCTTCGCCGTTCAATTGGAGTATTATTGTACGCAATAAAACGGCATTTTTCGCAACGGTTCATTTTCTGCACATGATACTGATAATCTAATAAATAAAGATAGATATATGCTTAATCATGCTCATAAATTATGCATACAATACGCTAACGTAAAATTTGCATGAATGTGGCCAGTACCCCTGTAAGATGGAATCGCTTAAAAAAACAAAAAATTTTTAAAACGATAGTTGACAAAATCGATTTTTCGATTATAATATAAATGTGTGTTTATATAAAAGATCACTTATATAAAGAGGTGCTTATATGGATGATGCCAAAAGATTACAATTTTGCCTGAAAACACTGGCAGATGTGAACCGTCTGCGGATCATCAAATTCATCGGTGAGCATGAACGGTCCGTTTCTCAAGTTGTAGGAGAAACCGGATTGTCACAACCCCTGGTTTCCCACCATTTGCGTATCTTAAAAAATGCCAACCTCCTGGAAGCCAAACGTCAAGGGCCTTTCATTCGTTATCAGTTAAAAGAAAAAAGACTTTTGCATGCATTAGGTATCCTGTTGAACATTGCCAAAACAGTGAATGCCGAAGATATTCATGAACCGATGTTTCACTGTCCCCCTTTTTGGAAAATACATTTTCCCGGCAAAAGAGGAAAAAAACAAATAGTACAGATATAATAAAAATATAAAAAGGAGGTAACCTATGGGGCTAAATGAAAAAATATTGAATGACATGATGGATAAAATGTCCTCCCAGGATAAAGAGGAGTTGATGAAGGAATTAATGGGAAAATTTTTCTCGGAGATGAGCCGGGAGACAAAGCAGGAAATGATGGAGAAAATGATGAAAAAATTCTTCAGCAGCATGACCGCTGAAGAAAAGGAGAAGACGATGAAAAATATGATGCCCGATATGGTAGAAACCATGATGAAAGAAGGTCCGATGGGTATGATGAAAATGATGATGGGAGGAGGACCCGGAAGAATGATGGGGATGATGGCCAAACATATGTGCTGCGAAGAAGATTCCGAAGAAAAGAGCGAAATGCCCTGGGATTTATGGAAAAAATTCATGTCTTCGATGACTGAAAGTGTGGAGACAGCGAAGTTTGCAACACCGGAGATCAGGGGATTGTTCGAGGAATGGGTCCAACAAGTAGAAGAAGAAATACTGCAATTTGTTGAAAAAGAGGGGAAGGCAGACCCGGAACAAATCGCTAAACAATTTAAACTTTCGGTAGATAGTGCTATATTTTTTCTAACCCGTTTGGCTAAAAAAAGAAAAGTATCGTTTAAACAGGAGAAGGAAGAGAACAACTCCGGTAAGTAGACCCCGCGGCGCGGCATCATGAGAAACTGCTATGAAATTACTTTTGAAGGATAAGAATTTCCTTTTTAAAGCAAAAAAACTGAGGTTGTTAATGTTGTGTGACGGCTGGGGATGAGTAACAACATATTGTGCTGCCACTGATGCGGCAACAAGTCCTAACCGGCTTCAGACAATCGAGATTCGAATACCAAATGAAGATCGTATTGTCAAGACGGCATTTAGCTCCAAATCGGCTGAAAATAGAGGATTTTGGATATAGGAGGCCTGTCTTCCC
>JAUVTO010000055.1 GCA_030601485.1 Desulfobacterales bacterium
AGTTACTTGAAATATATGTACTCAAGTTTCGCACCCCTGAAATGGTGCAAAACCTTTTAAGGCGTCTGGTTTAGCGGAGCGTTATGTAGGGAGACTTGACGGTCTCGTATAAAGTCCAACTTCTGCGTTGTGCTGCATTTCGTAATCATTCAACGTACGAAAAGTACGCCTCATGATTACAAAATTTGCACGCCTTGAATAAGAACTTTTTACGAAACCGTCTAAATCGGACTTTTTACGAGTTCATCAGCCTTAATAGAAAAAATGTTTTAGGAAGTAGAATTATGGCAAAATTAGGAACGAAAAAGAATCCAGCTATCGTAAGAGTACAAACCGAGGAAAGGCTTCAAGAAATCGCACCTGTTTTCCAAAAGCATGGATGGAAATTCATTATTGGTCTTGAACCTGACAAGCCGGAAGATATTTCAGATCTTGAACGTTTGTTGAATCCTCCTGTCACAGTTACGTCACAAAAAAAGGTTGGCCGGAATGAACCATGCCCGTGCGGTAGTGGAAAGAAGTACAAGAAATGTTGTGGATAAAGGCCTTGATGTGAATTTAATCTATTGAATTTATTGCATAACAGGCGGGTTGAGCAGACAGGAAAAGCAATGCCGCTTTACGTAAAGGCTGTATGCGCTCGAAATTCCTCGTCCTGCTGCCCACCCATAGACGTTAGGATAAAAAATTCTTAATGGCTATTTCAGCATATAAAAATATCGCAGACTTCCTAAAAAGGAAATCCACAATTCAAAATATTTTTCTCGGGCCCTTAACAATCCCTTAATGTTTGAAACTCCTCTGCCCGGTATAAACCATTGTAGCGCCGACCTCATTGCAGGCCTCGATGGACTGATAGTCATTTTCTGATCCGCCCGGCTGAATTACGGAGGTAACCCCTTCTCGGAGCCCTACATCCACCCCGTCTCTAAAAGGAAAAAAGGCATCGCTGACCATGGCAGCACCAATCAGCCCACCTTTTTCATTGGAAACCTTATCATCCATTTCCGCCTTTTTATCTTCATCTTTTAGATCGTTATAGGGAATACCATGCATTTCAAAGCAGTAACGGTCTGCCAGCTTTCGATAGGCCTTGTCTCTTGCAATTTCTGCAACTCCCACCCGGTCTTGCTCACCGGTTCCGATGCCCACGGTTACTTGATCTTTAACATAAATTACTGAATTTGATGTAACCCCTGATTCCACAAGCCAGCCGAAGAGCATGTTTTCGTATTCCTGTTCGGTGGGCGCCCGGTTGATCCGGTAGTGCTTGCCCTTATATTCGCATTCGGCAAGTTTTAGATCCTCCTTAGTGCGAGCCGCAGGAACAAAAGACCACTGGGCGATAATACCGCCGTCTATCAAGCTTTTAAATTCCACACATCTTTTCCCCACAAATGTCTGCAACCGGTCAATATTTCCAATACGGATAACCCGAAGATTTTTTTTCTTGGCAAAAATATCCATGATCCCTTCTTCAAAATCAGGAGCAACGACAACTTCGGCATATTGTTCGGTAATGGCTTGAGCCGTTGCCCTGTCAACAGCCCTATTGACTGCAATGCATCCCCCAAATGCCGCCACCCGGTCGGCAATGTTTGCCTTTTGATATGCGTCTGCCAATGTATCAGATCTGGCAACACCGCACGGATTGTTGTGCTTGACGATGACGACCGTGGGTTTATCCACAAAATATCTTAGGATGTTTAAGGAATTGTCCGCATCGGTCAGATTGGTTTTGCCGGGATGCTTTCCGGATTGCAACAGCTCAATATCTGAAGCCAGATATTGGCCCGGCTGAATGGTTTGGGTCTCCCCCAGAATCAGGTTTCCGTTTGCCAACTTGTAAAGTGCTGCTTCCTGACCGGGATTTTCGCCGTATCGTAACCCTTTTTGGATGTTATCGATGGTCCAGGCAACTTTTTCATAAAACAGGGTTTGCCTTTTATCCTGATCCACAAAACTGATTTCCATATTGGGAGGAAAGTGATCATCCATTATCGTTCGATACATTTTTTTCAGATCTTGTGTCATTGTTTGCTCCTTTTTTCTGGCAGATAATTGTTAAAGATAATCACGAAATATTAACCGCACGAAAGAATATTATAGTTTTCGTTCTTTGGTGATAATTTTTTTTGTTCCAGCTTGTCCGGCTTAGATCGTGAGAGATAACAGTAATAGCGTCTCCTAATATTCATGACATTCCGTTACATCCTCAATGGCTCTGGAACCTAAAAAGTCGGCGATAGTGCGGTCGTAGACGGCAGTATATCCAAACGCCTTTTGTGCCAGCCGGTAGCGAAGTTCCAGCGATATGGCCCCATCATTTGCTTTCATCTCGGATATAATCGATTCATAGTCGGAGGGGTCAACAACAGATGCCACCCGTAAATAATTTTTGGCCGAGGCCCTTATCATACATGGCCCTCCGATATCGATATTTCCCCGAGCCTGTTCAACGGTTACGTCGGGTTGTGAGATCGTATCCTTAAAAGGATACAGATTGCCGATAACCATATCGATATGAACGGATCCCGTTCGTTTTATATCATCATTATGGGCGTCATTGTATGTTTCGGTTAGCAGGCCGAGATATATTTTAAAATCAAGTGTCTTTACAAGACCACCCTGGGTTTCCGGCTGGCCGGTATAATCCGAAACCTGGGCAAGGCAGGATTCAGCTTTCTCGCCGAGGATCTCTTTTATCTTCTTGTAAGTACCTCCTGTTGAAAAAATCTTTATCTCAGGATTTATCTTCAGTAGTTCAGGTATGAACTTTTCCATGCCGGTTTTGTCAAAAACACTTGCAAGCACATGTTTTACTGTTACAAGATCATCAATTTTTGCGACCACGTTAATACTCATAGCATTTACCTCTTTCCACCATACTTTTTTTAACCGTTGAAAGAACCGCTCCATGAAACCATGGTGCTCGTTAGCCAGTCACATGCTTTATCCGATTTTATGGGTTCATAGTCAATATCGAATATGCTTATCCCGTCCGTTTTTTAATGGGCTAAATTGATACACCAAAACTGACGTTTTCGTAAAAAGTCAGATTGTAATGGCAAAGTAAAAAGCTCCAAATTCAAGGCGCGCAAATTCCGAGGAATGAGACGTACGTATAGTACGTCGCAGTGACGAGGAATGCAGCGCAACGCAGAAGTTGGACTTTTTACGAAGCCATCAAAACTTGTTTTGACACGAACAGCATCTATATATATAAACAGGAACATTATATTTGTTAGTTCCTTAGTAGTAAATTATTTGCTTTTTATGGCAAAAAAAATGCTTAGCCAATTAAGTGTGAAATGCCTAAAGTGAGCTAAAGTGCCTAAAGTTAAGGAATACTGCCAATTTGTATAAAAGCCGGAGCGTAGCGACTCCTTAACTTTAGCTCACTTCAAACTTTAGTTCACTTGTAACTTTTCCAGTTTATCCGGGTTTGGTATGTAAATCATCGATGTTGCTTACTATTATCTCATCATAAATTCAAGCGGACACTGTACAAAACATGTTTGATTTTTTCACCGTGAGTATCATTTTCATATTTGGTATGTGCATCGGAAGCTTTTTAAACGTCTGTATATACAGGCTGCCAACCTCAAAATCTATTGCAAACCCTTCACATTCAATCTGTCCAAGCTGCAGCCGCCGAATTCGATTTTATGACAATATTCCTGTTTTAAGTTATATCTGGCTTAAAGGCAGATGTCGTAATTGTAATGCACCGATATCTTTTCGCTATCCGCTGGTTGAACTGATGAACGGAATTGTTGCGGTGGTTCTGCTTTTTAAGTTTGGTCTGTCCCTGGAAAGTTTGGTATACTTTGTTTTTATTTCATCACTAATTGTAATAACATTTATTGATCTTGATCACCAAATCATACCGGATATCATTACTCTCCCCGGAATCCCCATGGGCCTGATTGCCTCTTTTGCATTGCCGACAATAACGTTAAAAGCTTCGGCTCTCGGCTTGCTTATCGGAGGGGGGAGTCTTTGGTTTGTTGCATGGGCATATAACCTGATTGCCCACAGAGATGGAATGGGGGGCGGTGATATCAAACTTCTGGCTATGATGGGAACCATTATCGGCTGGAAAGGGGTGATTTTTACTATTTTTGCGTCATCGGTTATCGGTTCATGCGTAGGCATAACAATGATGCTGATCAAAAACAAGAATATGAAGTTTGCTATCCCCTTCGGCCCTTTTCTATCTATCGGTGCAATTGCTTATGTCTTTTTCGGATCGGAATTTATATCCTGGTACTTAAGTTAGGCCGGTGAAGATATGGAATCTACTACACAATAGCCACTTTAAGATACAAATCCCCCCGGTGACCGTCGGGTGTTATTTTGCCCAAACCTTTCAGCCGGAGCTTGCTCCCTGCTTGCACGCCGGCAGGGACGGTTACTCTTACCAGCCGTTTTTGAAATCCCCAGGGGATATTGACCAGCTTAAGCGTTCCGGTAAGCGCCTCAAATGAGGTGATGGTTATCGTCCCATAGAGGTGGGGATCTTTTCCGGGACCCACGGGCCGGATAACCTGAAGGCGATGCGTTTTTCTTTTTGCGGTCACCTTGCGCATGTGGTCGCTGACACCTGCCCCAGGTAAGGCAAGCAAAATCTTTAAAAAAATAATGCCGAAGATAAAACCGCCGATATGAGCCCACCAGGCAATACCGCCAATACCCCCGTGGCTTCCGGCTGCACTGATAAACTGGATAACAAACCAGAGACCGAGGAAGAAGAACGCCGGAATTTCAACAAACAAGGGGATAAAGATAATGGGAATCAATGTTAATATCTTTGCATTGGGATAAAGAATCAAATAAGCGCCCATGACACCGGCTACGGCCCCGCTGGCTCCTATGGTAGGTATATTGGAATGAAGATTGAAAATAAGATGGGAAAAGCCGGATATCATTCCGCAAAGCAGGTAAAAAACGAGATAACGAAACGGCCCGAGACGATCTTCGATATTGTCGCCAAAGATGTAAAGCGACCACATATTACCCAGAAGATGCCAGAATCCGCCGTGGAGAAACATGAAAGAAAGCAAAGAGAAAAGCTGCTGGCTCGTGGTAAAATAAGATGTAATCTGGGGGACCGAATAACGGGCGGGGACAAGACCATAAATATAGACAAAACGATTTAAATCCGGAATCAGCGCTACCTGTACCAGATAAACCACTACGTTGATACCAATGATCGTATTATTGACAACCGGATAATTTTTAGAAGGTATTGTATCACGGATGGGTATCATATGACCTAATCAGCTGTCTGGATTCGCATACTAATATCCACGCATCTTGCGGAATGGGTCAGAGCTCCTACGGATATGATATCTACCCCGGCATCTGCCAGGGATTTAAGAACGCTTTTTGTTACATTCCCCGACACTTCAACAATTGCCCTTCCATCAATAAAGGCTGTGGCCTCTTTTATCTGTTCTATGCTCATATTATCGAGCATGATAACATCTACACCGGCCCTCAGAGCATCCTCGACCTGATCCGGAGTGGAAACCTCTACCTCTATTTTGACAAGATGGGATACCTTGGTCCGAATACGGTCAACAGCCTTTTTTATACCCCCAGAGGCAGCAATATGATTATCCTTGATCAACACACCGTCATATAGCCCCATTCTGTGGTTATAGGCTCCGCCCACTCTAACGGCATATTTTTCTAATACACGCCAGCCGGGTGTGGTCTTGCGGGTATCCACAAGGCGCACCCGTTTATTTTTAAGTTCATCCACATAGGAGCGTACACAGGTAGCGATACCCGAAAGGCGCTGAAGAAAATTCAAGGCGGTTCTCTCACCCGAAAGCAGCACGCGGAGTTTACCCTCAACGGTTGCTATGATTTTACCATCTTCTATAGTATCACCATCAATACACGCGGGTCTGAATATAATTTTGGAGTCAAGATGCTTAAAAACCTGCCTGGCCACATCAAGGCCTGCAATGACAAAAGATTCTTTGGCTATGATTATACCTTTGCCTTCAAGATCGGGATCCACGAGATTGTCCGTTGTAATATCTCCCGAACCGATGTCTTCTTTCAGGGCTATTTTTATGAGATGCTCTGTTGAATTCATGATAGACTCGGGTTGACTTTAGACTTCAAACTCTTTAATTTTATTCAGATTCGACAGCAGTTTTTGCTGTTTTTCAACAAGCAGGCCGTGCTTTTCTTTTACTTTTTCCACCACATGTGCGGGCGCCTTGCTGAGAAAATCCTCATTGTTTAGTTTCTTTGAAACCATGGCCGACTCATTTGTCAGTTTATTGATTTCCTTGTCAAGCCGTTCAATCTCCTTTGCAAAATCGACAATTCCTTCTAATGAAACAAAAATCGTAGCATCATGTACAACTGCCGTTGCCGCAGACTTTGGCCTTTCAACCGCATTTTCCACGGATAAAGATTTAAGTCTGGCAAGGTTAATGATCATGTCCCGGTACTGTTGTATGGTTTTCTTTGTTGATTCGTCCTGAGACTGGGCCGAAACGGCCAAGGATAATGACGGTGAAATGTTCATCTCACCCCTTATATTTCTGATGCTGGTTATTATTTCTGAGATAAGTCTCATATTGGATTCCGCTTCCTCATCCCGTTGTATGCTATTATCATTGTCGGCATATAACGGAAATGCTGCTTTCATGATGGATCCTCGCGTGCCCGGAAGTTTATGCCAGATTTCCTCTGTAATAAAAGGCACAAAAGGATGAAGCAAAACCAGTGTATCATGCAGAACACGCCGCAACACGCTCAGGGTTGCTTGTTGCCGGCTCTGTCCCTCTTGTCCGTACAAAGTCGGTTTAATGGCTTCAAGGTACCAGTCACAGAATTCATGCCACACAAAATTGTAAAGCGCCCCGGCCGCATCATTAAACCGGTAATTTTCAAGCGCGTCGGAAACTTTGCCGCTCACATGATAGAGTCTGGACAGAATCCACCGGTCAACAAGGGAAAGCGGTTCGGTGGTTATGTTTTTATATGGTTTATTTATGTGTATCAGGGCGAAACGGGCAGCGTTCCAGATCTTGTTGATAAAATTACGGTAGCCTTCAACGCGCTTTTCAGACATCTTTACATCTCTGCCCTGGGCTGCAAAAGCGGCCAGAGTAAAGCGAAATGCATCGGTTCCATAGCGGTCGATAACGCTCAGGGGGTCAATTACATTTCCGGTCGATTTGCTCATCTTTTTGCCTGCTTCATCACGTACCAGGGCATGCACATAAACATCTTTAAAGGGCACTTCATCCATGAAATGGATACCCATCATCATCATTCTGGCGACCCAGAAAAAGAGAATATCAAAACCGGTAACAAGAACAGATGTGGGATAAAACAATTTTAACAGCGGTGTCTGATCCGGCCATCCCATGGTTGAAAAAGGCCACAGGGCGGAGCTGAACCAGGTATCCAGTACGTCCGTGTCCTGTACAAGATCAGTCCCGCCACACGCCGGACACGTTGCAGGCGTATCCATGGCAACAATTATTTCTTTACATTTATTGCAGGTCCATGCCGGGATCTGGTGTCCCCACCATATCTGCCGAGAAATACACCAGTCCTTAATATTGTTCATCCACTCAAAATAAGTCTTGGTCCATATTTCAGGAATGATTTTTGTATCACCGTTCTTAACGGCATCAATCGCTTTTTTTGCAAGGGGCTTTGTCCGGATAAACCACTGTTTTGACAAATTAGGCTCAATTATAGTCTTACACCGATAACAGTGACCGATGCTGTGCTGGTACGGATCGATTTTTTCAAGAAGCCCCTCTTCTTTAAGCGCGTCAACCACGGCCTTCCTGCATTCGAATCGATCAAGACCTATGAACTTGCCTGCTTCTGATGTCATCCGGCCGTCATCACCGATAACTTTTATACGTTCCAGATTATGGTGGTTTCCGATCTCAAAGTCATTGGGGTCATGGGCGGGTGTAATCTTTAATGCTCCGGTTCCAAAGGACATGTCTACATATTTGTCTTTAATGATTGGAATGGTTCTGTTCATAAGGGGAAGTATCACCTGAAGGGATTCGATACCTTGGTAACGCTCATCGTTTGGATTTACTGCTACGGCCGTATCACCTAACATGGTTTCAGGCCGGGTGGTTGCAACAACCACACCCCCTGTTCCGTCTGTAAAAGGATACCGCACATGATACAGATGACCATCATGCTCTTTATGTTCGACTTCAAGATCAGCAAGTGCCGTATGGCAGCGATGGCACCAGTTAATAATATAATTACCGCGATAGATAAGACCTTCGTGGTACAGATTTACAAAAACCTTGCGTACGGCTTTTGAAAGCCCCTCATCCATGGTAAAACGCTCTCGCTCCCAGTCACATGAAGCGCCAAGGCGTTTCAGTTGATTAATGATGGCGCTGCCATATTCCCTGCGCCATTCCCAAACCGCCTCAATGAACTTTTTCCTGCCCACCTGATGGCGATCCATACCCTCATCGGCGAGCTTTTTTTCCACAACATTCTGGGTGGCGATTCCTGCATGGTCGGTACCAGGCATCCACAGAACATTATCGCCACGCAATCTCCTGTAGCGGCAGAGAATATCCTGCAATGTATTATTAAGCGCGTGACCCATGTGAAGAACGCCGGTGACATTCGGCGGAGGGATTACAATAGAATAGCACTTTTGATCGCTTTTCTCCTCGTTTGCCGCAAACAGCAATTCTTTTTCCCAGAAAGCGTACCAACGTTTTTCCACGTCATGGGGTTCATAACCTTTGTTAAGAAGATCGGAACTCATATCATATTACTCCATTATTCCCTCCGGGGCGCAGGCCCTACCCTCCGGCCTGGAAGCCCTACGAGCTGGAAGCGGGGCCGGAGGCCAATTGGGGTTCTTGCGTTACGCATATCGCACGCAACATCCGGATACAGGTAAAAAATTGAAAAGGGGATTATTGAATAATCCCCGACTGTTTTACCGGTTATTTTTTTGGTATGATCAGACTAATCAGGCAAAATGTAATTATTGTGCAAAGGAACAATCATTTTTCATTTCCCGCCCCATCTTGGAGCAGGATGCTTTTTAATCTCTCTATTTCGCGTGTGACCGTTTTTTCAATGACCTCGACAAGAATGCCATCGATCTTTTCGTAAAACATCTTTTTTATAACCCGTTCCAAAGCTGCTTCCATCTGTGCATCCGACACCTTTTCAGACTTAAGCAAATCCTCCGAAACATCTTCTTTAGCGTCGAGTTCCATGCCCAGAGAATCGACGAAATCATCACTCAGAGCCTGATCAATGGCTACTTCTTCGCCTAATTTATCATCTAATACATTAGGCTCTTCTAAAAGACCTGCATTTAAATCAGCAAGATCTTCTGCTTCCTGAGAGGTGTCCACGGTTATATGGATAGGCTCGCCGATTTCCTCTATTTCTTGGGGGGTATCGCTCATTGCCTCGGTTAATGTTATGATCTCTTCTGATGATTCCGCTTCTTGGGCGACGACGTCTTCCTTTATAACTTCCACGTCAGGTTCATCGGCTGCCTCCAGAAGGTCGATAATTTCTTCATCATCTTGAGCCATATCAATGGCTTCTTCTTTGAGTTCGATAATTTCTTCGTCTTCTGCGGATTCTGCACCTTCAATTTTCTTGTCGGGATCATTATTGTCCGTCATATCAACCCCCTGTTTACCATAACGTGCCGTACATTATAAACA
>JAUVTO010000204.1 GCA_030601485.1 Desulfobacterales bacterium
GGTGTTATCTTATTGACACACACGAGCACTTTGTATAATTCTCACCGTAATGCAATCATCTGTTACAAACAAAACGATATCCGGCTGGTGGACACAAGGAGACACAGAGCCTGAGCTTGGAAATCATGCGGTCAGGTCAGCGATACTCCGGGTGACTCGGCCGGTAAATCTGTTGAACCTCGACGGTCAGCTTGCAATAGGCCGGGGAGGCGCCGTAACCATCGGCAAAAAGATTCCGCCACAACCCGAGGTTTTTCCGTTATATGCATATGCTCCCCCACTGCCCCCTGAAAATTTAGGTGATCCGAAGTTCAAGAAAACATATCATCTTCGTTATGCCTATATTGTCGGCGCCATGGCAAACGGCATTACATCCGTTGAAATGGTGGAAAATGCCGGGCGTGCCGGAATGGTTGGTTTTTTCGGCGCTGCCGGTCTTTCGCTTAATCAAATAGAAGCGGCAATCGACCGGTTGCAGAAAACGTTAAAGGGAATCCCCTTTGGGTTTAATCTGATCAACAGCCCCAACGACCCTGAACTTGAAGCGGCTGTGGTTCAACTCTATTTAAAACGTGGGATAACGCTTGTCAGCAGCTCAGCCTACCTGGATCTGACACTTCCATTGGTGTACTACCGGGTAAAGGGAATCCATCGGGATAAAAACGGTACCGTTGTTTGCCCCAACAAGGTTATCGCTAAAGTTTCACGGGTCGAAGTTGCCAGAAAATATTTTTCACCGCCGCCGGAAAAGCTTCTGGCACAACTGGTGGAAAGAAAAATGATAACCGGAGAAGAAGCTGACCTCGCAAAATCCATACCCATGGCCGAGGACCTTACTGCGGAAGCAGATTCCGGGGGACACACGGATAACCGGCCGGCAATTACGCTATTGCCTACCATGATTGCCCTGCGTGACGAATTGACTGAGAAATACAGGTACGACAGACCCCCTTGCGTAGGACTTGGCGGGGGCATCGCCACGCCGGATTCAGCCGCCGCTGCATTTGCCATGGGCGCCGCCTATATCCTTACCGGTTCCATCAATCAGTCCTGCGTGGAAGCGGGCACGTCTAAAGCGGTCCGTCAAATGCTGGCTGAAGCCGGACAGGCGGATGTGACCATGGCCCCTGCTGCCGATATGTTCGAAATGGGGGTTAAAGTCCAGGTATTAAAACGCGGCACCATGTTTCCGCTTCGCGCCGCAAAACTTTACGATCTGTATTGTAACTATGACCGTTTTGAAAATATTCCGGAAAAACAAAGGGTTGTGTTGGAACGTGACTTTTTCAGGCAAAGTTTCCAGGATGAATGGGAACAGACAAAGAATTATTTTGCAATCCATGCCCCCAAACAGATCGAACGGGCCCGAAAAGATCCCAGACACAAGATGTCCCTGGTTTTTCGATCCTATCTCGGCCAATCCTCAAACTGGGCCAATTCCGGCGACCCTTTAAGAAAAATTGATTACCAGATATGGTGCGGCCCGGCAATCGGGGCTTTTAATCAATGGGTTAAAGGGTCATTTCTTGAAAAACCTGAAAACCGTACCACCGTTTGCGTTGCCATGAACCTTCTGTGCGGCGCTTCAGTGGCAACACGGGTAAACTGGCTTAGAAATCAGGGGGTTGTATTACCTGCCGGCATAGGGAATTTTTCTCCCATGCCCCTTCAGGACATACTGGAATTGCTTGACGAAAGTGCCCGATAACGAGATCGATTTAAGTTCAAACGAACGACAAAACTATTGAGAACATCGGTGATATTCAATACGTTAACGATATTCATATCAATTGTTGACATCTTTTTCGGGTGTAAACCGATTGATGTTTCCATATAAAGTTCTTTTATAACTTCAAAGCCGTTGTAATTAACCGGTTCATTGGAAATTATTCCTCTAATCGTGTACATAAAGCTGATAGTATTACCCGGATCTTTTTCACGCTCAATAAATATTATATATTTTTTGATGAGTTGGTCCACACCTTGGTTTGCCGTTTCGTTGCTCCTGGCATCAAAATAAAACCCTTTTTCGGCAAACCATGAATGCAAATCTGTTACGATTTGCCTGGCTTCCGGAATCGTGAACTTCAGGTCAGCCACCAGGTGCCCTCCAAAATAAACCGTAAACGCACCATCGGGACTGTATTGTCTTGCAAAGCCGGATTGCATTCCGCCCAGAGGGTCAGGCGGAAGAAATTCCCGCGACCACCGTTTCCATTTGGAAAGATTGATATCCAGCCGGTTTGATACTTCCCGATTTGTGAAGAATTTTATCATAGTATTTTCTTGACAACTTGTTGTATTAATGTATCAACTTTTTCAAACTTTTACTATGCACGGCCCTAAATTGCGTTTCTTATAAATTGGATTATCAGTTGTCCATAATACGTTGTTTATTTTGATCTTGAAAACCTGGTCCTGTGGGCCTCCGGCTCCGCTTCCAGCCCGTAGGGCTTACAGGCCGGCTTCCGGCTCGTAGAGCCTACAGCTCGGAGAGAGGGTAGGGCCTACGCCCCGGAGAGCCAGGTCAGAGTTATTCGGCTCTGCCTGAAGAAACGCTGCAAGAGTTTGAAGTGAACTAAAGTTAAGGAATTCTTCCAATTATATAAAATCAGCGGAGCGCAGCGACTCCATAACTTTAGGCACTTTAGCTCACTTTAGGCATTTCTAACTTATTGTTCCCAATACTCCAATACTTCAACACTCCAGCCCTAATTAAGCAGTTGTTGTATCAACATGTCAACAGTAAATTTACCATCAATCTGCTTGCAAATAATTTTTACTTGCATTATAGTCAACAAACTTGTAGAAAATCAGTTTTTTTTATGACCTTATAAAAATCCAGAAACTGCTAAAAATCAATAGATAATCATTGAACAACACAGATAAAAAAATACCCCAGAATTTGCCTGTGGCTATCATCGGAATGGGATGTCTCTTTCCGAAATCCTCCGGTTTAAAAGAATACTGGCGACTTTTGTTTCAGGGGGAAGATGCCATAACCGAATTGCCGGAAACCCACTGGTTATCCGAAGACTATTACAACACGGATCCTAAAAAACCCGATCATGTTTACTGTAAGCGGGGAGGATTTATTTCTCCGGTTTCTTTTGATCCCACTGAATTCGGGATTCCCCCCTCTTCTCTTGAAGCCACGGATACCTCTCAACTCCTGGGTCTGATCGTTGCACAAAAAGCCCTGGAAAATTCCGGTTACGGTTCGGGGGTTAATTTTAACCGTGACAGAACCAGTGTAATCCTCGGTGTAACCGGAACACAGGAGCTCGTTATTCCATTAGGAGCAAGGCTTGGACATCCCATATGGCGAAGAGCCCTCGAAAATTCCGGGATTAATGCTGAAAAGACTGAAGAAGTTATACAAAGGATATCCGATTCCTATGTATCCTGGCAGGAAAGCTCGTTCCCGGGGCTTTTGGGAAACGTTGTGGCGGGAAGAATCTGCAATCGTCTCGATCTTGGAGGCACGAACTGTGTTATTGATGCTGCCTGTGCAAGCTCAATGAGC
>JAUVTO010000033.1 GCA_030601485.1 Desulfobacterales bacterium
TAAAATTTTTAAAACAGCGGGCCAAAGTGTTCAAAATGTCCGGAAGGGCCTTTGTTGATGAAAAACTTGTGGCTGAAGCCGAACTGCTGGCATCTTTTGGAGAAAAGCAATGATACATGCAACGGCGATTATAGATTCAAAGGCCGAGCTGGGCTCTAACGTGGAGGTCGGGCCATATTCAATTATCAGGCAAAATGTGTCTATCGAAGCCGGAACCGTTATCGGTCCCCATGTGATTATTGAACCTTATGTTACCATCGGCGAGGATTGTCATATATTTCAATATGCCGCCATAGGGGCTGCTCCCCAGTCGTTGAAGTTTAAAGGTGAAAAGAGCGATGTTAAGATCGGACGTGGCACAATTATACGCGAATTTGTTACGGTTCACAGGGGAACGGAATTCGGCGGGGGCATTACTGAAGTCGGTGAAGAGAACTTCTTAATGGCCTATACCCATATTGCCCATGATTGCATCACCGGAAAAAAAGTTATTTTTGCAAACAACGCAACACTTGCCGGACATATTGTTATTGGTGATAATGCCACCATCGGCGGACTGGTGGCCATACACCAGTTTGTCAGGATCGGAGATTATGCATACGTGGGCGGAAAGTCAGCGGTGGTAAAAGATATTCCACCCTATGTTATCGCATCTGGCGACAGGGCAAAACTGCATGGCTTAAACAGTGTTGGGTTGAAACGCCACGGGTTTTCACAAGAGACATTATCTTTATTAAAAAAGGCTTACCGGATTATTTTCCGCATCGGGATTACGTTAAATGAGGCCATAGAAAGAGTCAAAGCGGAGGTGGAACAGGCTCCCGAGGTGGTCAATTTGATCGATTTTATAAAATCTTCCCGGCGCGGGATTACCAGATAATAGATTTATTTTTACATTGAAAACCTGGTCCTTTGGGCCAGGTCAGAGTTCTCCGGCTCTGCCTGAAGAATTGCTGCAAGAGTTTGAAGTGAACTAAAGTTAAGGAATTCTGTCAATTATATAAAAACAGCGGAGCGAAGCGACACCATAACTTTAGGCACTTTTGACTTGTACGGCTTTAAGTAAAACAGCCCTTTTCAGGGGCGTTTTGCAAAGGTCTCGTAAAGATACTATGAGGATAGGACTTATTGCGGGGGGCGGCCAGTTCCCCATCATTTTTTCAAAAGAGGCAAAATCCAAAGGATTTGTCATCTATGCAGTTGCTTATAATAATGAGACGGATCCCTGCCTGAAAGAGCATGTTGATACTATTGAATGGATCCATCTCGGGCAGATCAAGCGTATTATAAAGTTTTTTAAAAAAAACGCAGTAAGCCAAGCAGTTATGATGGGAACGATAACAAAGACGAGAATGTTTTCGGATGTAAGGCCCGACATCAAAGCCATTTCCCTTATTGCCGGTATGCGCCATACCCATGATGACGGGTTGCTAAGGGGGTTTGTCGCACTTCTCGAAAAAGAAGGTATTGAAATAAAGCCCTCAACATTTCTGCTGCCGGATCTTCTGGCGCAAAAAGGCTGCTGGACAAAACGAAGGCCAACCCGGTCCGAGAAGAATGATATCGAACTTGGCTGGAGAGTGGCAAAGGAGATCGGGCGCCTTGATATCGGCCAGTGTGTGGTGGTGGGAGGCGGATCTGTTCTGGCAGTGGAGGCTATTGATGGAACTGACGCTACCATAATGCGGGGCGGAAGGCTTGGCAAAGGTACTGCGGTTGTCGTTAAGGTCTGCAAACCCGAACAGGACATACGATTTGACATCCCTGCAATCGGTGTTCGAACAATTAAGACCATGCATGAAGCAGGAGCAGGGGTGCTCGTTGTTGAAGCCGGAAAGGCGATCGTTTTTGACCGGAAAGAGATGATCCACACGGCGGACGAGTATGGTATTGCCGTGGTTGCTATGGAAAATTAAAGGTTATGAAGAAATTGCGTGTGGGTGTTGTGGGTGCTGGTTATCTCGGGAGATTTCATGCTGAAAAGTATGCCCGAATGGATGACGTTGAACTTGTCGGTGTTGTGGATATCGATAAATCCCAGGCTGACGATGTTGCCGGAAAGTTTAATACAAAGGCATATCCAACCCATCAATATCTTTTTGGAAAAGTCGATGCTGTCAGTGTCGTTGTTCCTACACCGGCTCATTTTTCTGTTGCCAAGGATTTTTTGGAAAACAATATCGATGTTCTGATAGAAAAGCCGATGTCAGAAACCACTGAACAGGCCAACGAACTCATTGGTTTTGCAAAGTCGAGAAGTCTTATTATCCAGGTTGGGCATCTTGAACGATTTAATCCGGCGGTTGTGGCCCTACAGGATATTATTAAAAAGCCGATGTTCATTGAGTCGCATCGATTGAGTATTTACAAGGACCGGTGTACGGATGTGAGTGTTGTACTCGATCTTATGATTCATGACATTGATATTATACTTAACTTTGTCAGGTCTGAAATCGTCAATATTCATGCGTCCGGTATTCCTGTAATCTCCGGACATGTTGATATTGCCAATGCACGTCTTGAGTTTAAAAGCGGGTGTATCGCCAATGTTACCGCCAGTCGAATATCGACCAAAAATGAAAGGAAGATCAGACTGTTCCAAAAAGATGCCTATATATCCGTCGATTTTGCAAATCAGGGAATTACCGTTATTCAGCGAAACGATAAAGTTGAAGGTGGCCTTATACCCGGCATGGAAATCAAACAGCTCAGTTTTGCAAAGGGTGATGCGCTGAAAGATGAGTTGAAATCGTTTGTAAAAGCGGTAAGAAGACGTGAAGCTCCGGAAGTCACAGGGCAGATGGGACGTGATGCTTTAAAGATCGCTTTGAGCATTATGAAGCAGATCCGAGATACCAGCAGCCGTTTTTTGAGCTAGCAGTCGTATGGAACCGCTTTCAGAACAAAAATGTGTTATGATCATTGCCGGTGAAGCTTCAGGCGACCTTCACGGGTCACGGCTTGTAACCGCCATGCGTGAAAGAAACAAGGCGCTGTTTTTCTTCGGCATTGGCGGACAGGCCCTTAAAGCTTCAGGGGTCAGAGTTTTAGTTAATGCTTCAGAGCTTTCGGTTGTGGGGATAACCGAAGCCTTTTCCAAGATACCCAATCTTCTTAAAGGAATGGCTGTTGCCAAAAAAGCTCTTAAAAAACTGCTTCCCGATCTTCTGATACTGATCGATTTTCCCGATTTTAACCTTAATGTGGCAGCTTTTGCCAAAAAGCTTGGAATACCGGTGTTATATTATATCAGCCCACAGATTTGGGCATGGAGACCCGGGCGTGTAAAAAAGATCGGTAAACTTGTGGATCATCTGGCGGTTATCCTGCCTTTTGAAGAAGACTTCTACAGAAAACACGAGATCCCGGTTACATTTGTGGGGCATCCTTTACTTGATACAAACCTTGTTTATGAAAAAAAGGCTTTTCAAAAGCCTGAAAATGATATTTCTGTCATAGGTCTTTTCCCAGGATCCCGCGATCGGGAAATTGCACGGCACCTTCCCATAATGCTTGGTGCTGCCCAAATTTTACTCGAAAGGATTAAAAACGTAAAATTCATTGTTTCACTAGCTCCTGATGTGAAAAGAAAAACCGTGGAAGAAATCGTTAACAAACACAAGGGGCATGCCGATCTTGAGATTGTATCCGGCCATGTAAGAAAAATCTTTGAAAGAAGCAGCGTTGTCATTGCCGCATCCGGCACGGTTACTCTTGAATCCGCAATTTCCGGAACACCCATGGTAATTATTTACAAAGTGTCTCTCATAAGCTACTGGCTTGGAAGGATAATGATACAGGTCAAATATATCGGCCTGGTCAACCTCATTACCGGCAAAAAAATTGTTCCCGAATTGCTTCAGGACCAAGCATCTCCTATCCGGATAGCAGACACGGTTTTCAATATGTTAAGTGATGCTCCCGGCCTTGAAAGGTTAAGACTCGAGCTGCTGCAAGTAAAACATGCACTCGGCGGCCCGGGTGCTTCCGAACGCGTTGCCGATATAGCAGTTGGAATGTTGTATGATGCATGATAAAGACGAAAATGGACATTTCTGAAAAAATGGAGCGATTTTTAACGAAATGTCGAAATATGTAGTTTGACGAACTCGTAAAAAGTCCGATTTAGACGGTTTTGTAAAAAATTCAAATTCAAGGCGTGCAAATTTTGTAATCATGAGGCGCACTTTTCGTACGTTGAATGATTACGAAATGCAGCACAACGCAGAAGTTGGACTTTTTACGAGACCGTTTAGTTTGAATATCATGAAAAAAATATCAAAACCAATCATAAAAGACAGACACAGACGGTTGCTGTTGCTTATAAAGGATCAATGGTTCAGGCTGCTTTTAGCGATGATATGCATGCTGGTGATAGCTGGTGCAAGGTCGGCGATTCCTTTTTTAATAAAACCGGTTGTCGATGATATTTTTATAAATAAAGATGTCGGGATGCTTAAGCTGATTCCCCTGGCAGTAATAGCTATTTTTTTAATGCTCGGTTTCGCCATATATTTCCAGGAATACCATATGAATTATGTGGGACAGAATATCATCAGGCGCCTTAGAAACCTTCTTTATGATCGCATCCAGGACCTTCCCATTTCGTTTTTTCAAAGAGAGAAGACGGGAGTTCTGATGTCGCGGGTTACAAATGATGTGAACATTATTAAAAATATGGTTTCTTCTGCAGTTACAGGATCTTTAAGAGATTTTTTTGCCGTTATAGGATTGACATTTGTTATCTTTTACCGGGATTGGAAGATGGCCTTGATTGCACTTGTCATCTTACCCCTTGCCTTCTTTCCCATTGTTGTGCTGGGAAGAAAAGTGCGTGGGGTTACTACCCATACGCAGGAAGCCATGGGAGACCTTACATCTACTTTGCATGAAACTTTTGCCGGGAATAAAATTATTAAGGCATTTGGAATGGAATCGTATGAAAAAGAACGATTCTTTAGAAAAACGCTTAAACTTTTCAAGCTTGAGCTAAAGGGCGTTCGATTCAAAGCCTTGGCTTCACCGGTCATGGAAATTCTAGGTGGATTGGGTATAGCCATTGTTATATGGTACGGCGGTTACAAAGTGATATCCGGCACCTCCACAGCCGGAACCTTCTTTTCTTTCATGGCCGCAGTCATGATGCTTTACTCGCCTGTAAAGAGATTAAGCAAGCTGAATAATATTATACAGCAAGGTCTTGCCGGTGCGGACCGGGTATTTGATATCCTGGAGTCGGAGTCTGATATTCAAGAGATACCAAATCCTGTTAGGTTTAAACGCGGCCCTCACCACGTTGTTTTCAAAAATGTGTATTTCAAATATGATGACGTAATGGTATTAAAAAACATTAACCTGGATATCAGGCCCGGGGAAATTCTTGCGTTCGTTGGAATGAGTGGCGGCGGAAAAACCTCTTTAGTTAACCTGATTCCCAGATTTTATGATGTAAGCAAGGGGGTTATCCTCATTGATGACATTGATATCAGGGATGCCTCGATCTCTTCACTCAGGGACCAGATTGCCATTGTTACTCAGGAACCCATACTTTTTAATGATACTGCTTTGAACAATATCGCTTACGGAAACCAAAATGCGTCTGATAAAGACATAGAAAATGCTTCTCGGGCAGCTTATGCATACGAGTTTATACAGAACTTTCCGGATGGTTTTGATACAAATATTGGAGAACTTGGCGGGCGGTTATCCGGAGGGGAGAAACAGAGAATTTGCATTGCTCGTGCGTTATTAAAGGATGCTCCGATTTTAATACTGGATGAGGCCACGTCTTCACTTGATGCAACATCGGAAACGCTGGTTCAGAAAGCCCTGGAAAATCTGATGAAAGGACGGGCAACCTTTGTTATTGCGCACAGGCTTTCAACGGTTGCTTATGCCGACCGTATAGCCGTTATCGTTGATGGTCAAATCGTAGAAGAGGGGAAACATGAAGAACTGATGGCTCGACGAGGAGAATATTTTAAACTTTACCAGATGCAATTCAGTAGCAGCAGTTCAAAACAAGCTCCGGAAGACTTCACCATAAGAAAACATGCCGGCAAGTCTTTTTCGATATAATTTGAATAAAAATTGAACCAAATTTCCATGACAAGACTGTGCCCATAGATATGATTATGAGACCTTTGCAAAACGCCCCCTTTTGCCCAATACCGGTGTCAGGCTCAAATTTTAATCCTCAAAATACTAAATGTATTCCTGTGGTTAAAATTTTCGCCTTCCTTGGTCTTGATCAAAATTGAACATTTTTCAAAGATCTCATTAGGTAATGTGTCATTATCGCGAACAAGCTTTCCTGAAATTTTTATGAAAATCAGCTCCATTATATATAGATATGTATTCAAAGAGATGATTCCTCCTTTTGTCATCAATCTGATGTTTTTTACTTTTGTCTTTCTGATGGTAGAGATGCTTAAAGTTACAAACATGGTTGTAAATTACAATGTTGGTGTGTTTACTGTCCTTATAATGCTTGCTTATTCTACGCCGTATTTTCTTACTTATATAATACCGATGTCAATCATGATAGCGGTTCTTCTCACGTTCCTTCGATTGTCCGGAGACAACGAGATTGTTGCACTAAAAACCAGCGGCATGAGCATCTACGGCTTGCTTCCACCGGTAATGTTGTTTTGTCTATTGGGGTGCTTGCTTACACTTTTTATGACAGTTTATGGAATGCCTTGGGGAAGATTGTCTGTAAAAGAACTGACATACAAGGTCCTTTCATCCAATCTCGAAATTGGACTTAAAGACAGGACATTCAATGATAGTTTCGAAGACGTGGTGCTTTACATGCACAAGATAGATCCTAAAACTAAAGAACTTCAAGATATTTTCATTGAAGACAAAAGGACTCAAAATATTGTCAGCACCGTGGTGGCGCCAAGGGGAAAACTATTCAGCGAGCCAGACGAGTACGTTTATCATTTATTGCTCTACAACGGCGTCATATATCAAGTTGATGTTAAGAACAGATCGACAAATTATATTGATTTTGAGACCTATGAGGTTCGGCTGGATATTAAACAGGCGGCTTCGAGCTTGAAACAGGGGACCAAGCGCAGAAAGGAAATGAATCTTGTTGAACTGAGGAATTATTTGAACAATAGTACCCGGAGAGACAATAAATATTATAATGCGCTGATGGAGTTACACAAAAAATTTTCAATTCCAATCGCATGTTTTGCCCTCGGGCTTCTGGCGATTCCATTAGGCTTACAGTCCGGGTCTACAAAAAAATCATTCGGCTTGGTGCTGGGTATGATTTTCTTTTTGATTTATTACCTGTTGTTAACTGCAGGGTTGGTTTTTGGTGAAACAGGCGCCTGTCCTCCGGTCATCGGAATGTGGTTTCCGAATATTGTGATGGGTGCTTTAGGACTGTATCTTCTAATTAAAACAGCCAATGAGCGTCAATTCAGGATCAATCCTATTGCGAATCTGTTAAAATGGATTATGTCCCGCTTGGCCAGACGAGAAGGGAGTTAGTCCAAATTTCTAACTTGATGGTAGAGGAATTTCCTTTTTTGGGACACAGATTATCAAGATTCTTAAATTGCAAAATAACAATATTATCTGTGTATATCTGTGAAAATCTGCGTCCTATTTAACTTGTTGATATGATGTCCTTAATCGAAAAATATCTGACCAAGGAGATTTTTAAATACTTTGGTATTGTTTTATTAACGGTGGTCGGAATATATTTGGCGGTCGATTTTTTTCAAAGGATAGATAATTTTTTAGAAGCAGATCTTTCGTTTTCAAAAATTATAAGCTTTTATCAGCTTAAAATACCGTTGATAATTGTTCAAATAGCGCCGGTTGGCATTCTTCTGGCGGTTGGTATTGTTTTTGGTCTGATGAACAAGAACAATGAGATTATCGCTTTAAAAAGCAGCGGCGTAAGTATCACCTACCTTTTAGGGCCGGTTGTATTGATAGGACTATTATTAAGCATTCTCATTTTTTTAATATCGGAGTTGATTGTGCCGATTACCATAAGCAAGGCCAACAGGATCTGGAATGTTGAGGTTAAGAAAAAATCTGCCGTTATATCTAAGGGGAAGAATATATGGATTAAGGGTAACCGTGTGATATGCCATATTACATATTATAATCCGGCAGACAATACTATTTTAGGGGTCGCCCTTAATTATTTTGATAATGATTTCAAGTTAACCCGGCGGATTGATGCTAAAAAGGGTGTGTTTAAAAAAGGAAAATGGATTTTCTATGAAATTATGGAGCAAAAGCTTGATAAAGAAAGTAACCATTACCGGGTTACATTCCTTGAAGAGCGGGAGGAGCCGTTCCATTTTTTGCCCGAGGATATAAAGAGGGGGGTCAAGAAGTCAGAGGAAATGGGTTTTCTGGAGCTGTTTGCATATATTAAAAATATTGAAAACGAAGGGTACGATGCCTCTGTCTATAAAGTAGATCTGTATGCCAAGCTGGCATTTCCTTTTGTCAGTTTTATCATGTGTCTGGTGGGAGCAGGTATTTCGAGTAGGAGTAAGCTAAAGGAAAGTCTTTCCGTTAGTATATTCTACGGTATTTGTATGGCATTTTTTTATTGGATATTCTACAGTTTTTGCCTATCACTTGGATATGGAGAAATGCTTCCTCCTTTCATTGCTGCCTGGGCTGCAAACGTTGTTTTTTTCTGTTTGGGCATACTTGTTTTTTTGAATTGATGAATAGAGTAAAAAAGAATTATCCAGGAACAACCAATAAACATATAAATGTGGAATCATAAGAGTTTTCACAAAGCATAAGGGAACATGTTAGAAACTTTAAAACTCTCCGGTCTGCCCGAAAACCATTGTGGAATTCTAAGGCATTCATCCAACACAAGACCTGTCATCTGGGTGGTAGAGGAAAAGGGGGTAAGGGCCGTTGTAAAAGATTTTAGCAACACTAGGTTTCTTTACCGAAACATAATCGGGCGGTTTTTAATATGGCGTGAATTCATGGCTTATAAAAAACTGCAGGGTCTTACAGGTGTTCCGACTTGCTATCGGGTTATTAATGGGCTCGCTCTGGCACTTGAAGAGATACCCAGCCGACCTTTGAAAAAACATAATAAGGATATGAAGCTACCAGAGGCTTTTTTTGATAATCTAAAAAACATAGTTGATAGTTTTCACAGAAGGGGCCTAGCACATTGTGATTTAAAAAATGGAGCCAATGTCTTGGTAGGACATGACGGCCGACCTTACATCGTGGACTGGAGCGCTTCCATATCGGAAAAGGAATTCAGATTTTTTCCGCTGAATCGCGTCTATCTTAGATTTGTTCTGGATGATTACTTTGCCATTATCAAATTGAAAATGCGCTATGTGTCTGAAACTTTGACTCCGGAAGAAAAAAGACAGTATGCGCAACGGAGCCATATGGAAAGAGGTGTCAGAGTTGTCAGAGATAGGCTGCGCAAAATCTTGAAGAAAATTGTATAAGAGTTGGCTCTCTAACATCATAAACTTGTCGGTTTGAGGCAGAGCTTCGCTGGTAGGTTATCTTTAAGGGAGGTAAAATGGTCAATAATGTAGTGGACCGGATCCACGAGATTTTCAACAGCAAAAGACTCAGATATGTTTTATTAAAATTACGGTATCCGATTTTTTTGATTGCCGTCGTAATTTTAATTCTGAACTTAAAGCCTGCTTGGTTTGCGGTTGGATGTATAGTGGCTCTCTTTGGTGAATTGATTCAACTTTGGTGCTTCGCTTCTTTGGATAAAAATAGAATGCTCGCTGTTAAAGGGCCATATATGTTGATGAGAAATCCGATGTACATCGGCCGCTTCTTTTTGTTGCTGGGTGTTTTGCTCCTTGCGGGTAATGGTTGGATAGTCTTTATTTTTATTGTGGTTTATTATTTTTATATGGTCAATCGTGTAAAAAGAGAAGAAGCTAAATTACAGCCATTGTTTGGAGAATCATATAGAAAATATTGCCAAAAGGCAAACCGTTTTGTGCCATCCCTTAAAGGCGTTGATTGGGGATCATTATTTTTTTTCAGATGGAATCTTCTTTTGAAAAACAACGGGCACTGGAATTTTATAGCCATGCTCGGCTGTTTTTTTATATTTTATTTTTTTACCTTTATCTATTCCAGATCTTGAAATCCTAACCCGGACAAGCCCGCCCTCCTGCCAAGCGGAGCAAGGCGGACGGGCCGGAACCAAAGATTCAATTAAAGGAGTAGTAACTTATGTATGATAGCAGTGATTTGAGAAAAGGTCTTAAAATCGAAATTGACGGTGATCCATACATTGTTGTGCAGTTTGCATTTGTCAAACCCGGCAAGGGACAGGCGCTTTATAAATGCAAGCTGAAAAATATGCTGACCGGCGCCCAGTTTGATCGAACATTCAGATCCGGTGATAAATTTAATGAAGCAAACCTTGAAGAGCACGAAATGGAATATCTGTATTCAGATGGTGAACAGTACTGTTTCATGAATACATCGACGTATAACCAGGATTTTATCACCAAAGATCAGGTGGGTGATGCCACTGATTTTTTAAAGGAGAATACGGTTTGCAATGTTCTTTTTTTTCAGGAAAGGCCTATCGGTATTACATTGCCCAATTTTGTGGATTTAAGGATAACCAAGGCAGAACTTTGGGCAAAAGGGGATACGGCTACCGGTAGTACAAAGCCGGCAACACTCGAGACAGGTTATGTGATTCAGGTTCCTCCATTTGTTGACGAGGGTGAACTTGTTCGGATCGATACCAGAACCGGTGCATATGTAGAACGGGTTAAGGAGTAAGACAAGAATTAATCAAGCTGTTGTTTTTTGCATGCTTTTATTTATTAGGATACCCAGTTCGGCCGGTCGGCTAACCAGGATTTTGCGGTTTTGGGCAGCCATTTTTCAAGTTTTCTATCCAGGTAGAACCTCGGATAAAGAAGATCGTCATCTGCTGAGATTAATCCTTGCCTAACGGCAGTCCCGGCCAGAGCTGTATGGGGGTAAATGCGTATACCTACAGTTACCTTCACCATCTCTAGATTCAGGGAATCGGCGAAAAAAAGACTTTCTTTCACGGACTCTTTTGTTTCACCAGGTCCTCCCAACAAGAGAAAGCCCATTTGTCGGATGCCGTAGTCTTTGAGTATCCGAGAAATTTGCCGCACTTCTTGAAGATTAAACTGCTTGTTCATGGTTCGCAGGATTCGCTCACAACCGCTTTCGCACCCTAAGGCCACCTCCTTGCAACCGGCCTTCGCCATCCACTTCACCAACTCTTCATCAACTTTCCATGGATACAAAATGCAGCGCCAGGCAATGTTTAAGTCGGCGTCTACCAGGTGAACACAAAGTGATTTTGCATATGAAGACGGAAGGTTGAATGTATTGTCAACAAAAAAGAAGTGATCAAAACTAGAGTCTGCGTATTGAGAAATCATTTCAACAACTTTTTCTGGTGGATACTTGCGAATGGTATGCCCTTCTATCAAAGCCGTTGAGCAATACGAACAGTTCATTGGGCATCCCCGGCGGGTTTGGACCGGGAGCCATGTATTTTCATCATCCAGAGCGGAATGGGTCCAAATGTGTATATTTGGAAGTGGCAGTGGATTATCTGCCAGTCTTTTTATTCGCTTTGGCTTATGTTGAATTCGCTGTCTGGGAAAATAGAGTCCGGGAATCCCAAAAGGTTCTTTTTTTTCATTCAGCATATTGAGAAGTTCCAAAAAAGCTACTTCCCCTTCACCCTGGATACCCATATCGGCATCGAGGTAATCCAAGGCGGCTTGCGGGAAGATGCTATATCCCGCACCTCCTAAAACAATGGTGGCGTTTGAAATTTTCCGGCATTCGGAGATGATATTTTTTACGGGACCTAAGAGAAACCTCGGGCGCTCCATGTTTTGGTCATCAATATTCCTTACTGAAATTCCGATTACATCCGGGCGAAAGTCATGGACAGTCCTTTTGAGAAGCGATAGTGAATCCTTTTGATCCAATAGATTTAACAGTTTTATATCATAGCCTGCAATTTGGGTTGCTGCGGCTACATATCCTAACCCTAATGGTAAAACCGGCATGTTAATAGTTTCAGTGTTGGCAGAAACTAAAAGTACTTTCAAAACTTCCTCTCTG
>JAUVTO010000227.1 GCA_030601485.1 Desulfobacterales bacterium
TGCTGATTAGATATAAAAAAGCCTCCACTGAAATGGAAGAAGCCTGTTTAATGGGATTCAATGGAGGCTCTGAGTAAGGAAAACTGGTGTCAGCACTCCTTCAACTCAATAAATACATATCAATAAAGCCCACAACGGTCAAACTAAAACCCTTGGGCGATTTTAATTTTAGAGGTTTCTATTTATTCCAGTACATTATATGAATTCCAAATTGCAAAAGCAACGCTGTATCGGGCGATGGGTCAGGAAATTGTTGAATGATTGACGGTCAGAACAAAAGCTCAATAATTCGGATGTTCCATGTTCATAAGAATTACGGCGCCAAGAAAGCTCTCGCCAACATCACCCTTGATATTTCAAAAAACGAATTCCTTTTTATCAGCGGCCCAAGCGGAGCAGGCAAGACCACTCTGCTTAAGCTTCTATACCTTGGAGAAAAAGTATCAGAAGGACAAGTATTGATCGAGGGAATAAATCTTTCTAGAATCTCTAACCATCGAATACCGTTTCTAAGACGAAAGTTCGGAATAATATTCCAGGATTACAAGCTGATACCCACAAAAACCGTTTTTGATAATGTTGCCATTGTCCTTGAAGCAACCGGTAAAAAACGACGATTTATCGAAAAAAAGGTAAAAAGCATATTAAGAGCAGTGGGTATGGAGGAAACTCTCCATTCTCTTCCCCCAAGTCTATCCGGCGGCGAACAGCAAAGAATAGCGTTTGCCAGAGCCGTTGTCGGTGACCCAAAGATAATACTCGCGGATGAACCCACCGGCAATCTGGACGAAGTATCCGCCGATATCATCCTTGAGCTTCTTAAAAGGTTCCATGCCCGTGGCGCCACGGTGATCATTGCAACCCATGACAAGGATTTCATCCGTAAAACGGGTGGCAGGGTAATCCATCTTAATCAGGGGTATATGCAAAAAACAATAAATGGTTGAAAGTCGTATCGATGATTCACAACTATAAAAGAGCGATACAAGATATCCGGGACCACAGATTCTTAAACGGAGTCACTATTATTACTATCGCTATTTCCATCCTTATTGTCAGCGCTTTTGCTCTTTTTTTTATAAACGCCAATGAAATAATAAATTCATGGAAAAAAGGGATAAAGATCATGGTCTATCTGAAACCGGATACCCCTGAAACAAAAATTTCGGAACTTATACGGAAAGTTCAGCACATGGATGGTATCCGGGACGTCAGATTCATTTCAAAAAATGAGGCCTTTCAAGAGCTTAAAAAACAGATGAAACGGCAGTCTTCTTTGTTTGAAAACCTTAAGGGAAACCCGCTTCCGGATGCTTTTGAAATCCGCCTTAAAATATCTTTCCAAAACCAGGAAAAAGTTGAAATCCTTGCCACCAAGCTCGAATCGTTTCCCCAGGTTGATGAGGTGGAATACGGACAGAGATGGCTTGGACAATTTACTAATTTTTTTAATCTGTTCAGATTAACCGGGTATGCAATGGGTGGTCTTTTCTTTATGGCCGCCTTATTAATCGTGGCCAATACCATTCGTCTGGTACTCTATTCAAGACGGGATGAGGTCGAAATCATGCGTCTGGTTGGTGCTACTGATAGTTTTATTAAAGCTCCTTTTTACATTCAGGGTCTTATCCAGGGAGCTTTTGGCGGAATTATCGGTCTGGCCGCATTATTTGTCGGTTTTTTGTTACTATCATCAAGTATGGAACGGGGGATATCTCCCGGTCTGTTTACGATTAGATTTCTCTCCCCCGGCGCTTTCTGTGGAATAATACTGGGCAGCACATTTGTGGGATGGATAGGGTGTTATCTTTCTTTAAAACAATTTTCAAAATAATAATATTTACTGCCTTGGGTATCATTTTTGTGTTGCGGCCTGCTGAAATCTTTGGCGCTAAATCCCATGAAATCGGAATTGTCACCGCAAATAAACTTAACCTGCGGCCTGCACCCACAATAATGAATACCCCTTTGGAATTAATCGTAAAAGGCGAAAAGGTTAGAATTCTCGAGCACCTCAACGGGTGGCTAAAAATTAATCACAAGGGCCGAGTCGGTTATATTCGAAATCTAAAACAGTATATTCGCATTATATCTACAGTTCCCACTGCGAAAAAGAAAAAAAACGGGCATAACGGTATCGACATTAAACGGTTCAGGAAAGAAGCTGAAGATATCAACCGGGAGATAGAAAAAGGCAGGCATAGAGTTCTGACCTTCACAAAAGAGGAGGCCGCCATTGTAAGCAGCCTGAACGATATTGATCTGGCCCTTAACCAGGCAAGAAAACGTGTCTCGGCCTTCAAGTTCGAAATTGCCGCCCTCAGAGATAAAACAATCGAAACTACCCGGGCATCCGACAAGCTCAAAAAGAGGATTAAAGCCGACGAAGACTACATATTCAAACGCCTGGCGGCGCTTTATAAAATGAACTGGCTGGGCAGTGTATATGTTCTGGCTTCAGCTCAATCCATGTATGAACTTTTTAAACGCAAAAAGTCCATGGAAATTATCTTAGCTTATGACCAAAAGATCCGACAGAACCTTCTGGACAACAAGGCAAAGCTCCAGCAAATTCTGGTCAGGCTGAATTCCCAAAAAATGGGGAAGCTTTCTCTCGAAGCAGGTTTAAAAAAACAGATTGCGGTTATGTCCGATGAAAGAGTGAAACGTTCAAGTATCCTTTCCGGCATCCGCAACAAAAGATCACTGGAACTGGCG
>JAUVTO010000103.1 GCA_030601485.1 Desulfobacterales bacterium
CGGTAATTATCCGGCCTGTTTTCATGCCATTCCTTAAGTGAAGTATTCTTGCTGTTTTAGTTAATTGATGATAGAAGCAAAATGCCCGTAACAAAAATTAAAATCTAATGCAGTCAATTATTCATGTCAACCAATACCTGATGGCGTCGTAAAAAGTCCCATCTACTGCGTTGTAGTATTTTTGCAGAAACTCGGCATACTACATGTATGGCCTCGTTCCTGAAAAAATAATACGCCTTGTATATGAACCTTTTTACTTAGCCATCTATAGTTGAATTTGAACTTTTTACGAAACCGTCTAAATCGGACTTTTTACGAGTTTATCAATACCGATCCGTAACGCAATCAAACTTATGAAAAAAAACAAAACACTATATCTGATAGACGGAACCGCATATATTTATCGTGCCTATCATGCCATCCGGGGGCTGAGCAATTCGAAGGGGCTTCCCACCAATGCGGCTTTCGGATTTACCCGCATCCTAATAAAGCTTATTGAAGACCGGTCTCCGGAATATGTGGTCATGTTTTTTGATGCCAAAGGACCGACTTTCAGGCACAAAATCTATAAAGACTACAAAGCCAATCGTCCTCCCATGCCGGAAGACTTGTCGGTTCAGATCCCGCATATAAAAAAGATAACCCAAGGATTCAACATACCGGTTATTGAAATGCAGGGGTTTGAGGCTGATGATCTTATCGGAACGTTTCGGCTCAAAGCTGAAGGAGCCGGGTTTTCTGTTGTTATGGTTACCGGGGATAAGGATTTCGTGCAGCTGGTAACAGACAAGGCCATTATCTGGGACCCCATGAAGGACGAAACCATAAATATAAAAACCGTCAGGGAATCTTTTGGTGTTGAACCCAACCAGATGATTGACGTCATGGGTCTTTCCGGCGATACGTCTGATAATATTCCCGGTGTACCGGGTATCGGGCCAAAAACCGCCCTAACCCTGATAAAGACTTTCGGAAGCATGGACCGCCTGTATGAACAACTGGATAAGATTACAAAGAAAAAGCAGCATCAAAACCTTGTTCAATACAAGGCACAGGCCTTTTTAAGCAGAGAGCTGGTTAAAATAAACACCCAAGTGCCGATAGCATTTACCCCCCAGGACTTTAAGCTCGAGGAACCGGATAATGCCAGTCTCTCCTCTCTTTTTAAAATGCTTGAATTCAGGCAGATGCAAAAGGACTTTCCCAAAAAGGCTGATCTTTCAAAAAAACAATATGTTACCGTGATGGATACGGAGTCTCTTTCTGATCTGGTTACGCGTCTTAACACATCGAATCTGTTAGCCGTGGATACCGAGACCACCTCCAAAGATCCCATAAAAGCCGAACTTGTGGGTCTTTCCTTTTCAGTGAAATCTGATGAAGCCTTTTACATTCCTCTTGCCCATGATTATCCCGATGTGCCGGATCAGCTTGAGCTTAAAACCGTATTGAATTTGCTGAAACCCGTGCTGGAAAACCCCGGCATCAAAAAGATCGGCCAGAACATAAAATACGATTGGATAGTTCTTAAGCACTACGATATAAACCTGGCCGGTGTTGTTTTTGATACCATGCTGGCATCCTACCTGATTAACCCCTCAAAACGCGCCCACAATCTGGACCAGATCGCTCTGGATTTTTTGGATCATAAAACCATTACCTACGAAGATGTTACCGGCAAAGGCAAAAAAGGTATAAGTTTTGCTCAAGTTCCCCTGGAAAAAGCCGGGCCTTATTCTTGCGAAGATGCAGATATTACACTTATGGCTTACCACGCTCTGAAGCCGATGCTGGAAAAACTGGATCTTATGGAACTTATGGAAAAGGTCGAGATGCCCCTTGTACCGGTTTTGATGAAAATGGAAATGACCGGAATATGCGTTAACAGGGATAAGCTGCGGAATCTTTCAAAATCCTTTGAGCACCAGCTCGAACAGCTTGAAATCAGAATATATTTAATTGCAGGAGAAGAATTTAACATAAGGTCGTCCCAGCAGTTAGGGCATATCCTGTTTGAAAAACTCAAGCTGCCGGTTCAAAAGAAGACTGCAAAAAAGACCGGATATTCCACGGATGTTAATGTCTTGACGGCCCTTGCGGACAAGCACGAACTTCCTGAACTTATTTTAAAACACCGGGCTCTTTCCAAGCTGAAATCCACCTATACCGACGCCCTGCTCGATCTTGTTCACCCGAAAACCGGACGGATCCACACGTCATACAATCAGACGGTCACGGCCACCGGCCGTCTCAGTAGCTCTGACCCCAATCTTCAGAATATTCCGATCCGGACCGAACAAGGCATGGAAATTCGCAGAGCATTTATTCCCAGGGAGAGCTGGACTCTGGTATCCGCCGATTATTCTCAAATAGAACTCCGAATTCTGGCCCATTATGCCGATGATGAAATCCTGATAAAGGCCTTTAAGAATGACGAGGATATTCACACCCGAACCGCAACCGAAGTGTTTCAGGTTTTCCCGTCATTTATTACTCCTGAATTGAGACGACAGGCCAAGGTGATCAACTTCGGCATCGTGTACGGTATGAGTCCTTATGGTCTTTCCAAAGAACTTGGCATAAGCCGCAAGATGGCCAAGACTTATATAGACAATTACTTCGCAAGGTATAACGGTGTTAAAAGATTTGTTGATCGGACGATCAGCGCTGCCAGAGAGACCGGAAAGACAAGCACCCTGTTGGGTCGAATCCGGTATCTACCGGATATCAACAGTGCTAATAAAACCGTACGCGAGTTTGCAGAACGTACCGCCATCAACACGCCCATCCAGGGAACGGCCGCAGATCTCATAAAGCTTGCCATGATCCATGTGGATGCGGCCTTCAGTGAAAGAGGCCTTAACGCCGCCATGCTTCTTTCAGTGCATGACGAAATCGTATTTGAAGTCCCGCCGGAAGAGCTTAAAACCGCACAAAAGCTTGTCAAAGAGATCATGGAAGGGATCTGGGACCTCAAGGTGCCTCTGAAGGTCAACATAACATCCGGCGGCAACTGGGCTGAAGCACATTAGTGCCCGAATTTTCACGCGGACTCATATGGCTACCGTCCTGGCAAATCCGTTGCGCATCTCAGATTGACTAATTTTAAATATCCTACGGTTTTATTTGGTATAGCGGCATATTTTTAAAGGCTGCTAATTTATCTATTTATCACACAAAACAAAAAAGGGATTAACCGTAACCGGCTAACCCCTTGATTTTTTTGGCTCCCCAGCACGGACTCGAACCGCGGACCCAGTGGTTAACAGCCACTTGCTCTGCCAACTGAGCTACTGGGGATTAATTGAAACCCTTTTTACTAATAAAAAAATAAACCCCAGTCAAGAAAAAATTCAGAGCAAACAGGCTTTTGTTCAGCGAAACACTCGTGATAAAAACTTTGGTCTTGATTTCAATTGTAAAGATGCTATAGATTTTGAGACGAATTTTATTGGTAATATATTATTAATTTTGGAGGTTTTTAATGGACAAACGGACCGGTTTTGAATTTAAACTCGGACGTCGCTTTGTGGGACGTCTTCCTCATGGCAAAGATTTGATTGCATCTATCGAAGATTTTTGTAAAGCGTCGTCAATCCAGATGGCTACATTTTCTGTTATCGGTGCAGTTTCTTCTGCGACCCTGGGCGCATATGATCAAAAACAACAGGTTTATGCAACATTCACACAAGAAGAACCTCTTGAAATAGTGGTCTGCACCGGGAATGTCTCATTGCTGGATGAAAACCCGATAGTCCATGCTCATATTGTTCTGGGAGATGTAGAGGGAAAAACCATAGGCGGACACCTTTTCCCGGAAACCATACTTTTTGCCGGAGAAATTGATCTTCAGGAATTGACCGGCAAACCCCTACAAAGGGCTTACGACGATACAACAGGACTTATGTTGTGGAAAATATCGGACTGAAAATTTAAAATCTTTGAGGAGGCAGAGATGCAACTGACTGTTAAAAAAGCTGATCAATTAAAAGCAAAACCTGACGATTCAACACTCGGTTTCGGCAGCATTTTTACGGATCACATGTTTAACATGGATTACAATCCGAAAGATGGGTGGCATAATCCACGTATAGAGCCTTACGCATCCATAGATATGGATCCCGCAACCATGGTGCTTCATTATGGTCAAGGCGTTTTCGAAGGGCTCAAGGCTTTCAGGACAGAGTCAGGAGATATTCAGCTTTTCCGGCCCAATGATAATTTCAAACGGTTTAACAACTCTGCGCGTCTCCTCTGCATCCCGGAGATTGACGAGGCTTTTGCCCTGGATGCCCTTAAGCAATTGCTGATCATTGAAAAAGACTGGGTGCCGTCTACGCCAGGGACCTCCCTTTATATACGCCCCACCATAATAGCCACCGATCCTTTTTTAGGTGTTCGTGCTTCCCATACCTACCGTTATTTTATTATTCTTTCTCCGGTAGGCGCTTATTATGCCGAAGGCTTTAATCCTGTTAAGATATGGGTAACCCGCAACCATGTCCGGGCGGTACGGGGCGGAGTGGGTGAAGCCAAAACGCCGGGCAATTATGCAGCAAGCCTGTATGCCGGCGAACAGGCTAATCAACACGGTTATACTCAGGTATTGTGGCTTGACGGGATTGAGCAGAAATACATTGAAGAAGTTGGGGCCATGAACATATTTTTTGTTATAAACGGCGAACTGATCACGCCCATGTTAACCGGAAGTATCCTTCCCGGCATTACCAGAGACACTGTAATTGCCCTTGCAAAAAAATGGGATATCAAAGTTACAGAACGCCAAATCAGCATCGATGAAGTGTTGGATGCCCATAAATCAGGAAAACTCGAAGAAATTTTCGGATCCGGAACCGCGGCGGTTATTTCCCCTGTCGGAGAAATCAAATACGGCGACACCATAATAACCGTGGGTAACGGCAAGGTCGGTCCCATGGCCAACAAGTTCTACAAAACGATTTTAGATATTCAATACGGCAATACTGAAGATTCTGCAGGATGGATAGAAACGATATAAACAAAATCGCGTATGCCGGTAAATTCAGACAAAACAAAATATCTTCCATCCTTTATTTCAAAGATGGAAAGTGCGAAACTCCACCCTCTGGTCATTGATACGTTTACATATTACTATAAAAAGGTCATTTCCGGAGCAACAGGCCTTATTTCTAATAGAGACATAAAGCCTGTTGCTCTGGATGAAATTGAAGATGCGAGCCGTATTAAAGAATATGCCGAATCCGGGCGGGAAGCATTACGCCATGCTGTTATAATCAAACTGAACGGCGGCCTCGGTACCAGCATGGGTCTTACCAGGCCCAAGTCCCTTTTAAAGGTAAAAAATGAAAAAACATTTCTGGAAATAATAGTAAGGCAGGCAGAAAGATGCCGGGTAAAGCTGGCCCTTATGAACAGTTTCAGTACACATGAAGACACAATTGACGCCCTCTCAATGATCAAGCCGTCAGATTCCCCACTTTTATTTATACAGAATAAATTTCCAAAAATCCTGCAACAAGATCTTGCCCCGGCAACCTGGCCCCAGAATCCGGACCTGGAATGGAATCCCCCGGGGCACGGTGATATATACTCAGCAATTTATACATCCGGCGTGTTACATAGCCTTCTGAAGAACGGTATAGAGTATGCCTTTATATCCAACTCAGATAACCTGGGTGCTACCATGGATGAATCGCTTCTGGGGTATTTTTCTGAGAACAAACTCCCTTTTATGATGGAAGTGGTTCCGAGAACTCCGTCAGACGTAAAAGGCGGACATATTGCCAGACATATCAACGGCAGTCTGATTTTGCGTGAGTCGGCCCAGTGCCCGCAAGATGAAATGGATGCCTTCAAAGATATAAAACGTTACCGGTTTTTCAATACAAATAACATATGGACAAATCTTAAGGCTCTTGAAAAACTTATCGAAAAACATAATACCATAAACCTTCCCATAATTAAAAACCAGAAAACACTTGATCCGAGAAATGAAAACAGTCCAAAAGTATTTCAGGTCGAAACAGCCATGGGTGCCGCCATATCTCTATTTGAAGGCGCTGCTGCCATACGGGTTCCCCCATCCCGTTTTTTTCCTGTAAAAAAATGTAACGATCTTCTGGCCATAAGATCGGATCGTTTTGTCTTTTCAAAAAAAGACAATCTGATTTTAAATCCCAGCATAGGCTCACGGTCCATAACCATAGTTCTTGATCCGAAATATTACGGCAAGATAGATAGTTTTGATGAAAGATTTGCTGAAGGAATTCCCTCCCTGATCGATTGTGAATCTCTTACTATTGACGGTGATGTACGTTTTGAAAAAAACGTAACCATAAAGGGGGAAGTTGTAATAAAAAACAGCGGCAAATCACAGGCGGTTATCAAACAGGGATCGGTAATAGATAAAGATGTGATCCCAAGTTAGGGGCTTCGCCCCAATTGGAATAATGGAATGATGG
>JAUVTO010000014.1 GCA_030601485.1 Desulfobacterales bacterium
TCTCTTTTTTATATGAATCAAATTTTTGTTGGGCCGTTACTTTTTTCTCCCGAAGTTTTTCCACTTTTTGATTGGTTGAGGCTTCTTCTTCATCTATGATTTTCAGTCGTCTTTTAAGACTTTCTTTATTGCGCGAAGCGTTTTGACAGATATTTTTGTATTGGGCTTCCCGGGCCACCAGATCCATTAGATCTGCCTTACATGTTTCAAGCTCTTGATTCAACACAGAGACTCGATCTTTAATGGTTTGTGAGGCCGACCGCTCCCGGTCGATGGTCGATCTTACGGTCTCTATGTTGCCTTGAATGCTGATATTCTGGTTTTCAACCTGAGCGACTTCGGAGGTTAAGTTCCGGTTCTTCTCTTCAAGGTTTCTGTGAGCAGACTCAAGTTCTCCACATTCGTTGATTAGCCGTTCCACCTCTTTTCGAAAGTGGTCTATATCATTTTCCATGCGGTCTATATTGCGCTGTATTTCGAATATGCGGGACTTTTGGTTCGAAATCTCCTGATTTTTCTCCGAGCGCCGGAATTTGATCTTTTCAACTTCCGCATCAAGGTTTTTCAACCGGGTTGTATGCTCAATATCTGTATCCTTTAGATTTGTTAATACCGCATCGGTTTCATCAATTTTATGAGTGTAGTCGTTATAGTAATGCAGGGCAATGGCGATATCGAGATTCCTGATGCGCTTTTGATGCTTTTTATACCGTTCAGCTTTTCTGGCCTGACGTTTCAGGCCGGCTATCTGCCGTTTTATTTCCGCAATGATGTCTGTAACCCGCAAAAGGTTCTGATTTGTAGCCTGGATTTTACGAAGAGCTTCCTTTTTATGGGTCTTATACCGTGTAATTCCTGCTGCTTCTTCAATAAAAACTCTTCTTTCTTCGGGTCCGGCATCCGTAATTACGCCAATATTTCCCTGTTGTATTATGGAATAGGATTTGGTCCCCATGCCGGTTCCCATAAAGATATTATGTATATCCTTAAGCCGGCATTGTTGTTTGTTGATGAAGTAGGCGCTTTCTCCGGAACGGTAAAGACGCCGGGTTAACATGATTTCGGTAAAGTCTTTGAGCTCTTCGGGAGCATTGCCGTTGTCGTTTGCAAGGGTTAAGGAGACCTCTGCCATATTCACTGCGGGTTTTCCGTTTGTACCTGAAAATATTACGTCTTCCATGGATTTCCCGCGGAGCTGCTTCACGCTCTGTTCTCCCATAACCCATCTAATTGCATCTACGACATTGCTTTTGCCGCAACCGTTCGGACCCACAAACGCAGAAATACCCGGAGGAAATTCAATACTGTTTTTTTCAACAAAGGATTTAAATCCATGGAGTTCCAGTTTCTTTAGTTTCATGCGATTAAATCTCCTGTTTCACCAAAATTCTGTAAGCCTATTATTGGCCGGATATACAAGTTGAGCTTGCGAATTCGAAAAGTTGTAGAATTCCCAAGACGTTTAATTATTTTAAATTTATATTTTGTGTGTCTGTGCCTTTTTACCCAATATTTTTGGTTCCGGTTTTATCCAGATTAGGATTAACCACAATAAATAACAGGAATTCATCAGCTTGTAAAGGGAAAAACACAACAGACGGTATAATTTTGTCGATCTGAGTACAATATGTGGTGGAAGATACGTATTTGTCGTTTTGTCCTGCTAAGGATTTCAAAAAACTAAACCTACAATTTTAAAAAAATATTCTTTATGGAATTAATAATTGCAAACTGTTATATGTGCAAGGCAATTTTTTCTGCTTGATGGCCAATGGTTGACGGTCTCGTAAAAAGTCAGATCCCACGAATGTAGAGAATAACTATAGTCATAAAATAGCAAATCGCAATAGGGTATGTCATTTTGTCCGGCTTAATTAAAAAATACTGGTTCATTGCAGGACTTGTTCTTGTTTTTACGGTAACTGTTGCCGATACTACCGAAACGGTTTCCGATATCGGAAGATGGTTCAAAATGCATCGGGGGCCGGATGCCGTGATTGTTCTGATATTCTTTTTTTCCGGTTTGATATTAAATGCCCGGCAGGTACGGTCGGGTCTGATGGATGTAAAGGGTATAGCCATTGCCCTGACGATAATTTTTCTTGTTGCACCCATCACCGGAGCATTATTCGGCTTGGCGTCTCTGGGGACCGGGATTAAAATAGGGATTTTTTTGGTGGCGGTGATGCCGACAACATTGAGCAGCGGTGTTGTAATGACCGGGGCTGCCGGAGGAAATATGGCCCATGCACTGGTGATCACCATACTGGCCAACGGGCTTGCCGTTTTTACCATACCTGTTGCACTTTCTCTGCTTCTGAATCTAATTGGCGGAACCGCTGTTGTTTCCATTGATAAGCCGGCGATTGTTATGAAGCTCGGGTTTTATGTGCTGTTACCTCTTTGCACCGGGTTGACAATAAAGTTTTTCACAAAATCTTTCATTGATCGATTTGTTCAGAAACTGCAAGTGTTGAACCAGTGGTTCGTCTTGGGAATCGTATGGATGGCCATGTCCCAGGCCAGAGATGCGATCATAAGCACGGGAGGCTCGGTGGGCATCATTTTTTTACTGGTATTCGGTTTCCATGGGATACTGTTGAGTTGTGCAGGCCTTTTCAGCAAATTATTAAAACTGGGCAAAGGCCGCAGAGAAAGTGTTATCTTTATGGGCAGTCAGAAAACACTGCCGCTTTCGGTCATTTTACAGGTTTCCCTTTTTCCGCAATACGGGATGGCCCTTGTGGTCTGCGTGCTGCATCATATGATCCATCTTTTAATGGACGGATATCTGGTTGGGAGGCTTAGAAGGATTGAAGATTGACTATTGAAGGATTAAGAAATTGAATAATCTTGACACAAACATTATAGAGAAGATATTATCATTGATGAATTCATAAAAGGAAGAATTCATCGGTTTTCATATGATAACCAGTAATGGAGCTATACCATGGATAAAGACCTCATCAGTATCGAAGAGCTCCTGAAAAATCCCGAAGTCGAAAAAGCGGCCAGCAATATTAATCAGGAGCTGATTGAACGAAGAGAAAACATTCCCCCTAAATGTGACGTATTTACAAGTTCCTATACGGTTTTGAAGGATAATGATGATTTCAAATTCAGTATTGACAGGGAAGCCCGGAAACAGTTGCCCGACATTATAGATAACAGAGTTCAATCTATTGTAGGGTTGGATTCCCCCGAAGAATCCTTCAAACAAAGATACTGTAAAAAGTATACTATCGGTGTCGTGTTTTCAGGCGGTCCTGCTCCCGGAGGACATAATGTCATTGCAGGGCTTTACGATGCTGCAAAAAAAGCCAATCCCGAAACCAGACTTTTCGGTTTTATCCTTGGTCCGGACGGGATCATTGAAAATGAAGTCATTGAAATAACCGGCTCTCTTGTGGATTCATACAGAAACCTGGGTGGGTTTACCATGATAAAAACCGGCCGAGCCAAAATAGATACCAAAGAGAAAATGGCCTTTTCAAGAGAGACCTGCAAAAGCCTGGGTCTGGATGCCCTTGTCATCGTTGGTGGTGATGATTCAAATACCAATGCGGCGTTTTTGGCACAGGAATTGATTGAAAAGCATATCCAGATCATCGGGGTTCCCAAAACCATTGACGGGGATATTCAGGTAAGAGACGCGGAAGGGAAGGTTTTGTGCTCCATGTCCTTTGGTTTTCATACGGCCGCCAGGGCCTTTGCAAACTCTATCGGTAATTTGTGTACAGACAGCAGTTCGGATGTAAAATACTGGCATATCTGCAAGGTTATGGGAAGAGTCGCCAGCCATCTGGCGCTTGAAGTTGCTTTGCAGACCCATGCCAATATGACCCTTATCGGTGAAGATCTTTCCGATTACATCGATAATGAGAGAATCGAAAAAGCTGAAAAACAAGGGACCGTGGATTATCATGCCTATGGAATGACGTTAAGACACCTTTCCCGTGTGATTTGTGACGGCATTATCAGAAGAGCTTCTGTGGGAAAAAACTACGGCGTGATTGTAATACCGGAAGGCGTTCTGGAATTTATCAATGAAATACAAATTTTTATCATAAAGCTGAACACAATCATTGCGGAATATAATCGAACCCATGACACAAATTTCCACGCAGATTTTCCGGCTCTTGAAAATAAGCTGGAATACCTGAGACGGCTGGCCAGGTTCGAAAAGGAAGGTGCGTCTTTTTCCATATGGAATACACGGGATGATGAGCTGTTTAATGATATTCCTGAATTTTTTCAAGAAGGTCTCCTCATGGAAAGAGACAGTCACGGGAATTTCCAGTTTTCCCAGGTTGAGACAGAAAAAGTTCTTATGGGGCTGGTCAAAGATTATCTCAATATTCTAAAGGAGCAAGGAGTTTACAAGATCGGGATAGAAAAGTCCTATTACCGCAAGACCCTTGAAAAAGGAGGTCTTGGTCCGGATTACTTCGGGCCGATTCTTTTCAAGAACTATGATGATTCCGAGTTTCTCCTGATCAACGCATCCATCATATCTGCCAAAACCCTCAGACAGGCCCTGGAGAAGGAAGGTGTGATTTCAAAAGATGAAAAGATTCCTGCTCCTGTTGAAAAGATTTTTCAGAAATCGGTACCCAAATTCAAAACACAGATTCATTTTTACGGTTATGACGGCCGGGGAAACGATCCCACCCGATTTGACTGCAATTATGCGTATAACCTTGGGCTGACTGTTTTTAGCCTTATCGCCAACGGTGCTACCGGACAGATGGCAGCCATAATGAATTTGGAAAAGGATTTTTCAGAATGGGAACCCATTGGAATTCCCATTGCCCCGCTTATGCACCTTGAAGAGAGGAAAGGGAAACTGGCACTTGTACTGGAAAAAAGTCTGGTTGATGTTAATTCCGCCTCTTTTAGAGTGATAAAGGCATTCAGAGAGAAATGGCTTGCGGCGGTACCGGGTGAGGATAACTACAGAAGGCCGGGTCCTATTCGCTTTACCGGGAAAAGTGAAGAAGACAGGCCCATTACGCTGGTATTGAATGCACTGGATGATGCCGGCTGATCAGAACAAAGGAAGACGCCATGAAAATTAGTTCATTAATGATTCCTGATCCCATTACCATAACGGAAAGCGCCTCTATCCAGGAGGCCATTGAACTTATGAAAGTCAATTCAATCCGGCATCTTCCGGTGGTTGGAAAGGGTAACCGGCTAAAGGGCTTTGTTACTCTTGCGGATTTGAAACAAGGTTTTCTCCCCTCCATGCTGGGAGATGTATCTCTTTCGGATTTGATCGTAAGGAATCCAATTAAGGTTAAACCCGATGATGACGTGGAGAATGCGGCCCGACTCATTTATAAGCACAAAATCGGCGGAATGCCGGTTGTAAAAAACGATAAACTTATCGGAATAATTACCGAAACGGACATCCTCCGGGCCTTTATTGACATGATGGGTCTTCTTACCGCCAGTTCCCGTATTGACCTGGTTGTTGGAGATGAACCGGGTGCATTCAGAAACGTGTCACAGATTATAAACGATAATGGCGGAGATATTATAAACGTTGGGATTACCGCACAAGAAATCAGTAAACGGGTATATTATTTTAGGCTTTCGACCTGCGATACCGCTGTTATCAAAAAAGCCCTGGAACAGGAAGGGTACAAAGTACTGGATGCCATGGATTAGCCCAAAGGTGAACCTGATCCGCCGAAACAGCCCAAATTAACCGATATTGCGGCAGCCATGAGCCTCGAAGTCCTCATGGGAAGCCGGATGATAACTGCACAGGGGCTCTTCGGCCAGAAAATCCCCTGTTGCTTCATAAGCCCTTGCTCTGCAGCCGCCGCAAACCTTTCTATATTCACACCGGTGACATTTTCCCTTGAGATTATCAAAATTGCGTAACGATAAAAACACATCTGAGCTATTCCAGATGTCCGAAAAGGATGTTTTGGTAATATCACCGCAATTAACCTGGAGAAATCCGCAGGGCTGAACAATGCCCCGGTACGAAATAAAACAGAAGCCGGTTCCTCCCAGGCATCCCCGGGTAACGGCATCCATTCCGTGGGTTTTGAAGGTAACAGACTTTCCTTCTTGTTTTGTTCTTTGCCGGAGGATGCGGTAGTAATGGGGAGCGCATGTGGCTTTAAGCTGTAAAGACGTCTTTTCCCTCTGGTCATAAAACCAGTTTAATGTGCGCTCGTACTCTTCTGCTGTTATTTCCTGGTCCACTATATATTTGCCGCGACCGGTTGGAACCAAAAGAAAGATGTGGTGAGCAACTGCCCCCAGTTTTGTGGCCAGTTCCTGGATTTTCGGGATTTCACTAAGATTGGTCTTTGTAATCGTGGTGTTTATTTGGAATTCTATTCCCGCATCTTTGACTCGCCGTATTCCGCGAAGCGCGCCTTCAAAGGCGCCTTGCACTCCCCTGAACCTGTCATGGCTTTCTCTGGTCGCACCATCCAGGCTGACACTTATCCGTTTAATGCCGGCATCCGCCATTTGTCCGGTGGTTTTTTCAGTAATGAGTGTGCCGTTTGGCGCCATGACCATTCTGAGCCCTTTTTCTGTGCCGTATTTTGCGATATCAAAAATGTCCGGTCGTAACAGCGGTTCTCCGCCGGTCAAAATTACGATGGGTTCTCCAACTTGTGCGATCTGATCCAGAAGGTGAAAAGACTCCCGGGTGTCAAGTTCGCCGATGAATGGGCCGTGTTCGGCGGATGCGCGGCAGTGCACACAGGCGAGGTTGCAGTTGCGCGTGGTTTCCCAGGCAACCAGGCGCAGAGCGGCGTTTTTGTTTTTGACTTTGGAATGAGATTTTTCAGCTGATGTGTTGTTAGTTTTTGTCATGGTATTTATTGATTTATAGTGAGCTAAAGTTTGAAGTGATCTAAAGTGAGCTAAAGTTAAGGAAAGCGCCACAGGCGCAACACATTTAATATTGTAACCGTTCACGGACTTTTTGAAACCCAAAATTCCAACCGCCAAAGATCAATTAAATCACAAATTACAAATACCAAATTACAATTAAAACGCAAATACCAAGCACCAAATCTTAAACAAATCTCAAACTCCAAATTCCAAACCGGTTCCCTCCGGGCCGTAGGCCCTATGGACCGGAGGCAAAGCGATTGTTTTTTTTGAATTTTGAATTTCGGTCACGCGCAGCGCAGGCGCCGCGTGTTGTAATTTATTTGTTTTTTGGGATTTGTTATTTGGAATTTCCACTAACTCAATTACACCGTGAACGGATACTTAATATTTAAATTGATAGAATGCCTACACTTTAGGCTCTTAATTCTTCGGCAGCTTCAATGGCAAAATAGGTCAAAATCATGTCGGCCCCGGCTCGCTTAATGGCCGTGAGAGACTCCATCATGACTTTTTTTCCGTCTATCCACCCCATTTTGTCGGCCGCTTTTATCATGGCATACTCACCGCTGACATTATAGGCTGCCAGGGGAAGATCAATCTCTTCACGAATTCGGCAGACAATGTCAAGATAAGGAAGGGCCGGTTTTACCATTATGATATCCGCTCCTTCTTCTATGTCCATGCTCACTTCCCGAATGGCTTCCAGCGCATTGGCAGGGTCCATCTGGTAAGTCCGGCGATCTCCGAATTTGGGGGCCGAGTCCGCGGCATCACGGAAGGGTCCGTAAAATGCAGAGCAATATTTGGCGGCATATGACATTATCGGGATATTACTTAAATCGTTTTCATCCAGAATATTGCGAATTTCCGCCACACGGCCGTCCATCATATCGGACGGGGCAACCATATCCGCGCCGGATTTTGCGTGAGACAGTGCGGTTCTGGCAAGAAGATCCAGGGAGGCGTCATTGTCTATGATTTGACCGTCAACAAACCCGCAATGGCCGTGATCCGTGTACTGGCAAAGACACACATCGGTTATGACATTAAGATCGGGCATCTTGTTTTTGAGAGCACGGGTCGCTTTTTGGACAATACCGTCTTTGGCATAAGCGCTGGTTGCAAGGGGATCTTTCTTGTCCGGTATTCCAAAAAGCATTATCGCCGGGATACCTAGCTCATATGCTTTTTTTGACGTGTTAATAAGATTATCTATGGATAACTGGAAGTGTCCGGGCATGGAATCGATTGGATTTTTAACCCCTTTGCCGTCAATGGCAAAAAGAGGAAGGATCAGGTCATCTACCGAGAGTCTGGTTTCGCGAATCATCCGTCGAAACGCATCATTTTGCCGCAACCGTCTTGGTCTGTAATCGGGGAAAAGCATAGTAGCTCCTATTTTATGTGATAACTATCCAAGAGACCTTTGAGACCTTTGTAAAGCGTTCAATTTTGTTCAAGTTCAAGGAAGACGAAGATTTTAACCACAGGAATACTTTAGGTATTTTGAGGATTAAAATCTGAGTCTGACGCAGAAATTGGGCAAAAGGGGATGCTTTGCAAAGGTCTCATGCTATTTCTTCATCTGTTAAATAACATGCCGGATCCGGCGCCCAGACATCACCGGTTACCGCTTCGGACCGTACCCTGAAATTACCGGCGCAGATGTCCAACCATCTGCAGGTTGCACATCTTCCCTTGGCGTGCTTTTTTTTCTCTTTAAGTTTTTTCATAAGCGGATCCGAGGTATCGGTCCAGATTTCAGAAAAGGGCCGATCTTTGACAGTGCCGAAACTGTAATGACGCCAGAATTGATCGGCATGCACCTCTCCATCCCAACTTATGCAGCCGATGCCTATGCCGGAACTGTTGCCCTCATTCATTTTAAGAAGTTCAAGAACCTCTCGGGCCCGCTCCGGATTTTCCTTAAGCAGTCTTAAATAAAGGTACGGGCCATCCGCGTGATTGTCCACGGTTAACACCTCTTTAATGTGCCCCTTATCATGTAATTTTTTTGTAAGATCCATGATAAGATCCACGGCGTTTCGGGATTCCTGATGGGACAGATCTTCTTTTACGAGGTCTGTTCCGCGACCCGCATACACCAGATGATAAAAGCATGCTCTGGGAATATCCATATCTTGGAGAAGCTTAAAAATTTTTGAGATTTCAGCCACATTCGATTTGTTGATTGTAAAGCGGAGCCCAACTTTTATACCTGCCTTTTTACAGTTTTCAATGCCTTCCAAAGCCGACCTGAAAGCCCCCTTAACACCTCTGAACCGGTCATTAATCTCTTCCATCCCATCCAGACTTATGCCTACATATGAAAGACCGATTTCTTTAAGCGTTCGTGCTTTTTGAGGGGTTATCAGGGTTCCGTTTGTTGATATAACGGCTCTCATACCCTTTTTGACGGCATAGGCTGCAAGTTCGGGGAGATCCTTCCGGGTCAGAGGTTCACCTCCGGAAAACAAAATAACCGGGACACCGAATTCTGCAAGATCATCTAAGAGATTTTTGCCTTCCAGGGTTGAAAGTTCACTGTCAAAAGCCATGTTTTTTGCGTGGGCATAACAGTGCACGCATTTTAAGTTGCATCGCTTTGTAATATTCCAAACGATTACCGGCCGTTTGTCGCTGGAAAACTGCAAAAGGTGGGACGGTAATTTTGATGACATTCGCCCATAACGAAGGGCATCCGACGGCTCAACGGTTCCACAGTAAAGTTTTGATATTCCGATCATATGGATAATTGGGGTTCAAGGGTGCAAGGTTCAGGAAATAATGGTTAATAATCAATGGGTAACAATTAACAATTAACAGTTAATTATTGATTGTTAGATCAGGGTTCGAGCGTCGGGCAACAATCCATGTTTCAGCTCATCTTTAATCAGTTTGCTGATAAAAGCCTCGGGATTAAAAAGAGCGCTTTTTGTGATAAAAAAACGGTTTTTTCCGGTTTTTTCACGAATCAAATTCAGACCGTGTTTAAAATCGTCTGTCAGATGTTCATAATAATCTTCAACATTAATATGGTTCTTTTCAAACTGTTCGATAATAAAATCCACGGCATCATCTTCCAGGACAATGTTAATGTCATTGTTTTTAAAAAATAACAGTTCTATTTTTTTAATGTCATCATAAAAAGATTTGATTTTGTTGATTACCTTTTCAATATCCATAATATGACCTGAGTAATAAGAGGCCACAACTTGGATGCGAGAAGGCGTCAACGTAAGACCATATTTTTCCGACAGGTTTTTCTTGTTAGAGTTCAAGTAGGTTATGATAAATTCTTTTTCTTCACTAACAAGCTTTTCAAATGTTGCATCTAATTCGCTACGGTTTGATAATGACAGCATGTTTTCAAGGGATCTTTCAGGCTCTTGGATTACGGAAACCGTTACCGGAAATTTTTTAATATCGCATGACGGCAATTTTTTTTCAAACAAAAGAAGTGCCCCTTCCACGGCACTAACCAGGCCTCTGGCACCGGTGTTTTCTTTGAAGGCTTTTTCAGCTAAAACACGAAGGGCATCGTCCTCAAATTTCACGTCAATATCATATGCTGCAAAATCGAGTTTTTTACCCAGAATGACCGGGTTGCTGGGATTTCTCAGAATTTCAAAAAGATCCTCTTGGGTCAATTTTTCAAAAACAGCCCTTACCGGCAGACGACCGACAAATTCGCTTTCAAATCCGAACTCTATCAGATCATCGGCTTTGGCCTGTTGAAGAATGTCTGCATCATCCCGAGCGTTTTTAATGTTTGCTCCAAAGCCGATTTCCTGATGGGCAATCCGTTTTTTAACAATCCGGGCCAGGTCGCCAAAGGCGCCGCTCATGATAAAGAGTATATTACTGGTGTTGACCGCACGTTTGTCCCGTTTGCCGGTCTTGCGAAAGCGTTCGATTTCCTGAATCATTGAAATAGGATCATGGGGCACTTTTAAATCAACTTCGGTCTCTTCCATGGGTTTTAAAAGCGCGCGCTGAACTCCTGATCGTGAGACATCCGCACCGATAATGTTCCGGCTCGAGGCAATTTTATCGATTTCATCGATATAGATGATACCGTATTGAGCCAGTTCAATATCACCGTCAGTTTCTTGCACGAGATCCCGGACAAGATCTTCCACATCACCGCCCACATAACCGGTTTCGCTGAATTTGGTTGCGTCACCCTTTACAAAAGGAATATTGATTTTTTTCGCGATCAGTTTAATGATATATGTTTTCCCAACTCCGGTGGGACCGAACATGAGTATGTTGTTTTTAATGTGGCCGACCATGTCCGTGGTATCATCAGCAGAGGTTTCGGCACGTTTTATCCGGTTGAAATGGGTACATATTTTTGTGGCCAGTATGGCTTTGGCATTATCCTGCTTCACGATATACTGGTCAAGATAAGAAATAAGATCTTCGGGTTTTAGGGCAAAATTAAGTTTCTTTTCTTTACGGGTAGGCTTTTCCACCTTTTCGGAAGTGATTTCATGGGGTACAACCAGCGGAGATACCATTTTAACACTACCGCCGAATTTCTTGGCAAGAAAATCGCCTATCTCTTTTTCAATTTCTTTTGGATTCGGTATTTTTTCGTTATGTTCTTTCATAATTTTAGACTATAATCATACCTGTGAAAAATGCAAGGAGGAAGTTGTTTATATGGGAGACGTTACCTGCCGGAGATAGAACAATAAAAAAAGGCAGGGCTAATCCAAAGCCCTGCCTTAATCGCCTTGAATTGCTTTTTTGTTTGATTCAAGGCTTTTTCCAGTTCGGTTGAGCCGTTACCCAAAAAAGGTAAGGAGTCGCCCGAACCTTTAAACCTTTAGTTATTACAATTCATTACATAATAATCTCGAAGAGCATATCTTCAAGATCAATTCTGAATTTGGAAATTATTGGAAGCAGAAATCATGCCAAAAATTATAGACGATTTTATTGTTTATTATTTTGAATAGTTATCTTTACAAACAATACCAGTGCACTAAATATTTTACTAAACTCTATGAGTTTTATTTCACATTGTGAAGCAATTTACATACACATAGAGCATGAAAAGGTGAAAAAGTAAAAAATTTAAAAAACCATATAGAACTATATATCTTGTATGTCAAGAAAAAAATAATACAATATATAGTAGCTATAAAATCTTAAGACTGAGTTACATACATTTTATTGTTTTTTTTATGTAACTATTGTACGACAATCGAAAGTTGCTGATTATCGGTTAACGGTCATTTGTCATTGGTTATTTGCAGAATGCAATTATGAAAAAAAGAACACCCATTGCTGTGGTCGGGATGGCTTGTCTATTTCCAGGGGCTCCGGACCTGAATACGTTCTGGCAAAACATCGTAAACAAGGTTGATGCAACCGGCGAGGTGCCCCGTGACAGATGGATCGTCGAACCTGATTCCATGTATCATTCCGATCCCATGCCGGACAAAGCTTTTTCAAAACGATCCTGTCTTATACATGATTTTAAATTCGATCCCAGAGGAATTGACCTTGACGAAGAATTGTTAAAAGAACTGGATCCGTTGCATCAAATGGTGCTGACTGCCGGACGGGAAGCATTATCAAGCTGCGCGACTCCGTCAATGAATAAAGAAAACATCGGTACCGTTCTTGCTGCCATTGCACTGCCCACGGACGCTTCCTCTTCAATCACAAGAAAGATACTGGGGATATCCTTTGAAGAAAAACTTTTTGGCCATATTGCTTCGGATAAACCTATAGGACTTTCCAGGGAGGAATGCCTGGCCGGCAGGGTAACCAGCCTGCCTGGGGCCATACTTGCCGAAGGTCTCGGCCTGGGTGGTGGAAGCCACACCCTGGATGCCGCCTGTGCCTCATCCCTGTATGCGGTTAAATTTGCCTGCGATGAATTATGTTCTTTTCGTGCAGACGCCATGCTGGCCGGGGGCGTCTCAAGACCGGAATCTCTTTACACTCAGGTTGGGTTCAGCCAGCTCCGGGCGTTATCCCCTTCAGGCCGTTGTGCCCCGTTTGACCAAAGTGCAGACGGTCTGGTGGTGGGAGAAGGTGTGGGCATGCTTGTCTTAAAAAGGCTTGATGACGCCCTGCGGGATCACAACCATATTTATGCATTAATAAAAGGTATCGGACTTTCCAATGACATGCGGGGCAATCTTCTGGCTCCGGACAGTGGCGGCCAGATTCGGGCCATGCGCAGCGCTTATGCCGATGCGGGCTGGTCTCCTCAAGACGTCGATCTCATTGAATGCCACGGGGCCGGCACACCGGTGGGAGATGTGGTCGAACTTCAGAGCTTGAGAACACTTTGGGGCGAATCCGGATGGTCAAATCAACAATGCGCCATCGGCTCCGTCAAATCCATGATCGGCCATTTATTAACTGGTGCAGGGGCCGCCGGGATGATCAAAACCCTTCTGGCATTAAAAAACAAAACCTTGCCACCATCCCTTAATTTTCATAAAGCCTCATCCAAAAGCCCTCTGAATAACAGCCCGTTTCGAGTACAAACCCAGGCGGAACCATGGGTCCGGAGGGATAAGGACACTCCCCGCCGGGCTGCTGTTAGTGCATTCGGATTCGGCGGAATAAACAGCCACCTGCTTTTTGAAAAATGGGATCCTGAAATTGAAAATTGCCGGTTGAAAATTGCCGATTATCACGCTTCAACCGTCAAGCATCAAGCATCAATGGTCAATAGTCAATCTTCAATCATCACTCATCAATCGTCAATCGTCGATCGTCAATCGTCAATCCAAAAGCTCCCTGTAGCGATTATCGGCATGGCATCTGTTTTTGGCCCCTTAAAATCTCTGAAAGCGTTTCAGGAAGCCGTTTTCAGAGGAGAGTCGATCATCACAAAAAGGCCCGAAGACCGGTGGAACGGGTGTGACACTATCGCCGATGACATTCTTGACGGACGGGGCGCCTGGGGGGGATACATGAATGAACTTTCTCTTAATCTCAGAGAGTTTCGAATACCTCCCAATGAGATTCCGGATATCCTTCTCCAGCATCTTTTAATGCTTAAAGTCTCCGCCGAGGCAATGAAAGATGCAGGCCTTCCCCTTAGACAAGAGCGAACGGACATGGGGGCTTACATCGGCATCGACTTTGACTTTGAAGCCACGGATTTTCACTTCCGCTGGCACCTGCAAAATTTGGTTCGGAAGTGGAAAAAAACAAACCGCCCTGGATTAACTTTTGATGATGAGAAAGAAACCGGCATCTGGCTGGAATCGTTACGGGATGCATTTCGACCGCCCCTTACCGCTACCCGGACCCTGGGCGCTCTTGGCGGAGTTATCGCCAGCAGGATTGCCAGAGAATTTCGTTTCGGAGGTCCGAGCTATGTGGTGTCCGATGAAGCGGCCTCGGGTCTGAAGGCCCTTGAAATCGGGGTGAGATCCCTGCAGCAAAAAGAAACCAACGCCGTTCTTGTGGGAGCGGTTGATCTTTGCGGGGATGTCCGCAGTGTCATCACATCCAATCAGATAAGACCGTTTACTCGAAGTCACAAAATAAGTCCGTTTGACCGATCGGCGGATGGATCGCTTCCCGGCGAAGGCGCTGCGGCGGTGGTACTCAAAAGGCTTGATCAGGCAATAGCGGATGGCGACCGGATATATTCTATTATTAAGGGAATCGGAAAAGCAGGCCGGGGGGGTGTTAACACCCATACGCCTTCAAAAAACGCTTATATTCTCTCTCTGAAACGGTCCTTTGAAGATGCCGGCATTTCACCATCTTCCATAAGTTTTTTTGAAACTCACGGCAGCGGCAACCCTTTGGAAGACCGGGTTGAATCACAAGCGCTTAACGAGTTTTTCGCAGGCCGCAAAGCAACTTGCGCCATCGGATCGGTAAAACCAAACATCGGGCACGCCGGGGCTGCCTCCGGACTGGCGTCATTGGTTAAAACCAGCCTGTGCCTGTACCAGGAGATCATCCCCCCTTTAAATAATTTTATCAAACCCGGCGACCCATCCTGGCAAAGCGGTGCATTTCATATGCCCGACTTTCCGCAATACTGGCTCAGAGACAGAAAAGACGGTCCCCGCAGGGCATGCACCGGTGCCATGACAACAGACGGCAACTGCATGCATGTCATCCTCGAAAGCTTTGAATATGAATCTATTGACCGGATACCGGAAAAGGTAACACGGGAAAGAAAAAGGCCTCTGATTGCTGAACGGGTGCCGGTGGATCTTGAAAAATTATACGGGATCCATGCATATGCCCCAAGTATCAGTGAAATTACAAAGAAAAAATCAGATCATGAGATAACGCTGATGGTGGGTGGAAAGATACCGAGCCCGTTGATGCCCGAGACAGAGGACAGAGGACAGAGGTCAGAGGACAGGAGGCAGAGGGCAGAGCACAGAGCACAGAGTACAGAGGACAGCATCCCCGCTCAAGGGGGTACTTTGCTTCACTCTGGCCGGCATCCCGTACCCGGTATCGAGCATTCCGTGTCCGGTATCCGGTATCAAGAGATAATGAACACCATGGCGCAAACCAATAAAGCGACGGCCGATGCCCATAAGACCTTTCTTGATTTTTCAAATAAGTTAACCAGAAGCTTTGAAAAAACATTCGACACACAGACACGTCTCATTGAGACCATGATTTCAGATACCGGTTTACCGGTTGGAGAATTCGGTTTAGAAAACAGAGAACAAAAAGAAAAAATAAAAGAACCGGCCCAACTTGCCTTCAGCCGTGACATGTGCCTGGAGTTTGCCACCGGTTTGGTTGCCCGCGTGCTGGGGCCTGAGTTTGCCGTGGTCGATACTTACAACGTGAGGGTGCGACTGCCGGATGAACCCCTCATGCTTGTGGACAGGATCATTTCCGTGGAAGGTGAAAAAAGGTCTTTGGGTTCGGGCCGGGTGGTTACGGAACATGATGTACTTCCCGAAGCATGGTATTTAGACGGCGGCCGTGCTCCGGTGTGCATATCGGTCGAAGCCGGGCAGGCCGACCTTTTTTTGTGCTCGTACCTGGGGATCGACCATGCAGTCAAAGGAGAGAGGAATTACCGGCTTCTGGATGCGGTCGTTAAATTCCACCGCGGACTTCCCCGGCCGGGTGATGTTATTCGCTATGAGATCGACATTGACCATTTTGTGCGCCAGGGGGATACGTATCTTTTCTTTTTCAGGTTCGAAGGTTTTATCGGTAACAGCCGTCTGATCAGCATGCATAACGGATGTGCCGGTTTCTTTACCCATGAAGAAGTGCAAAATTCGGGCGGAATTATTTTAACCGAGGAAGATACCTGCCCCAGGGCGGGTAAAAAGCCGTCGGACTGGAGAGACCTTGTCCCCGTTTACACGGAAAGCTACACGGATGATGCGCTAGAAGCGCTGAGACGCGGCGATCTTGCAGGGTGTTTCGGCTCTTTTTTTCATGGGATCGAACTTGCCGAATCACTCAGATTGCCCGGCGGGAGGATGAAACTGATAAACCGGATTCTGCTGCTCGATCCTGAGGGCGGGCGTTATGGATTAGGCCTGATCCGGGCTGAAGCCGACATCAATCCGGATGACTGGTTTCTGACTTGTCATTTCATGGATGACATGGTCATGCCGGGAACCCTGATGTATGAATGCTGTGCCCATACCCTCAGGGTATTTATCCAGCGTATGGGATGGGTAACGGCAAAGCCCGGAACCTGCTATGAACCGGTTGTGGGGGTTGAGAGCGTGCTCAAATGCCGCGGACCGGTAACTCCGGAAACCCGGCATGTCTGGTATGAAGTGGAAATAAAGGAACTCGGATATGCCCCTGAGCCTTATGTGATTGCCGGTGCACTGATGTATGCCGACGGTCAACGGATCGTGTTGTTCAGGGATATGTCCATGAAACTGACAGGCATTGCCCGTGAAGAGATAGAGGCGGTATGGGAAAAGAAAGGGTTCAAGGTTCAGGGATCAGGGACCAGGGATCAGAGGCCAGACCCGCCTGCCACTGCGAGGCACGAGCGGGCAGGGGTCAAAGATCAGAGGATAGGGGATAGAGGACGGAGGACAGAAGACAGAGGACAGAAAGCAGAGGCCAGATGTCAGAGGCCAGAGATCAGAGGGCAGAGGACAGAGGTCAGAGAACAGAGGGCAGAGGTCGGCATCCGGCATCCAGTATCCAGTATCCAGCATCCGGAGACCATAATCCGGAAACCAGTCATTTTTGACCGCGACAAAATACTGGCATTTGCCGTAGGCAAGCCTTCTGAAGCATTCGGTGAGCCGTACAAAGTGTTTGACCGGGACAGGGTAATTGCCAGACTTCCGGGACCGCCATATTCCTTTTTGGATAGGATTGTCAGCGTTGAGCCCGAAGCATGGGCATTAAAACCGGGCGGATGGATAGAAGCCGAATATGACGTGCCGCCTGATGCATGGTACTTTAAAGCAGACCGAACATCTTCCATGCCCTTTTGCGTATTGCTCGAGATTGCACTGCAGCCGTGTGGATGGCTGGCCGCCTATCTGGGGTCTGCCCTTCGCAGTGATAAAGATCTGAAATTCAGAAATCTTGGCGGAAATGCCGTGTTGCATCGTGTGATTTTACCGGACAAGAAAACACTATCCATGCGTGCCCGGATGACAAAAGTTTCCGAAGCCGGAGAGATGATCATTGAACATTTCGATTTTGAGGTTTTTCAGGATGCTGAAATGGTTTATTCGGGCGATACAAACTTCGGTTTTTTCACTAAACAGGCCCTGGCTCAACAGGTCGGTATCCGGGGGGCAGGGCAGCAAACTTATTGTCCTACAGCGGATGAGCTGCAGCGGAGCCGTTCCTGCAACTTTGAAGACCAGGCACCTCTTTGGCCTGATGATCCGAATGTGCATCCCGCACCTTCTCTGACAATGCCGGCAAAAGCGCTTCGCATGATCGACAGAATTGATACCTATATTCCAAATGGCGGTCCTGAAGGCCTCGGTTTTATTCACGGGGTAAAACAAGTAAGACCGGATGAATGGTTCTTCAAGGCCCATTTTTACCAGGACCCCGTTTGGCCGGGTTCTTTGGGGATAGAATCGTTTCTTCAGCTTATCAAGTTCATGGCCATTGACCGATGGAAGCATCTGGTTGACACACACAGGTTTGAGCAGATTACCGGAGAACCGCATAACTGGATCTACCGAGGTCAAGTGATTCCTGAAAATAAAAAGGTTGAAGTTGAAGCTGTAGTAACTAAAATTATTAACACACCGGTCCCGACCCTGTATGCAAACGGATTCCTGAAAGTCGACGGGCTGTATATTTATCAAATGGAAAATTTCGGTTTTCGCTTAATTCCGATATAAGTTAGACAGGATAAACAGGATGTTCAGGATATAAAATCAATTTAATCCTGTTATCCTGTCAAAAAAATATGCGAGAATATTTCTATGTTATATACAAAGGTGTATATTGATTCATTTGGGTATGAACTGCCTCCCAACGTGGTCACGTCAGATGACATTGAAAAGCGGCTTGAACCCTTATATAAAGCTCTCCATTTTCAAAAGGGACAACTGGAGGCGCTCACCGGAATTCGGGAGCGCAGATTCTGGGATCCGGGATTCCCCATGTATGAAGGCGCCGTAAAAGCAGGACAAAAAGCCCTAAATGCTTCCTTGATTTCTCCTGAAGACGTCGGCATGCTCATATATGGCGGTGTTTGCAGGGACAATTTAGAGCCCGCCACCGCCTGCGCCATATCTCACGGCCTTGGGATGGGATCAGAAAGCCAGATTTACGATGTTTCAAATGCCTGCCTGGGGGTCTTAAACGGGATGATCCATGCGGCAAATGCAATAGAGCTCGGCCATATCAAGGCCGGTCTTGTAGTGTCGTGCGAGTCTGCAAGACAGATCATCGATTTTACCATTGACCGTCTTCTTGAAACCAGGGATATGGATCATTTTAAGAAGACCGTCGCGACGCTGACCGGAGGATCAGGGGCTGTGGCCGTACTTTTGACAAAAGCATCTGTTTCCGATACGGGGCATCGTCTTTTGGGAGGGGTCGTAAGAAGTGCCACCAGACATCATAAGCTGTGCCGATGGGGGCCGGATACCGGCATCCCGGCCAGCGGTCTCCATGTCATGCAGACAGATTCCGTAGGCGTTTTACAGCACGGTGTGGCCCTGGGCATAGAAACGTACAACGCGTTTAAGAAAAAATTATCCTGGCCGGATGATAAGCCGGACAAGGTTATTTGCCATCAGGTGGGCGCAACCCATCAGAGAAATATACTCGAATCTATCGGGATCCCGAAAGATAAGGATTTTACTACGTTCAAACACCTCGGGAACATCGGTACGGTATCCCTCCCTATCACGGCTGCAATCGCCGAGGAACGGGAGTTTTTGGTTAAAAATGATCTGGTTGGTTTTTTCGGTATCGGCAGCGGTCTGAATTGCCTGATGCTGGGAATAAAGTGGTAAGAATTCGGGTATTGGGTTATGGGAATAGGCGCTTATTAAAGCAGCGCCGACAAAATCTTGTCGATGTTGAAATGTCCAATATCCAATGTTCAATATTCAATGTTCAACTGAAAAATACTTGAAAATTGGATATTGAGAATTCGACATTGGATATTAGCTGTTTTGCAGAAGGCACATCTAGTGACGATTAATGAACAAAATAGTGTTTCCGGACGGAAACAAATAGATATTTCTGAATTTTATCATCTTTACCCGTTTACCTCCCATTACATGGAAATAAACGGTCTGAAGTATCATTTCCTGGACCAGGGAAGCGGTGATCCTGTTATAATGATTCACGGAAATCCAACCTGGTCTTTCTATTTTCGCAAGCTGATCCGGGAGTTGTCAGACCGATATCGCACCATAGCACCGGATCATATCGGGTGCGGCCTGTCTGACAAACCCGGTGTTAAACAATACGATTACAGATTGAAAAACCGTGTCCGTGATTTTAAAGATTTTCTTGACCGGCTTGAGGTTAAGGAAAAAATTACACTGGTGCTCCACGACTGGGGCGGGATGATCGGTATGGTCTATGCGGTAACATACCCTCAAAGGATCGGTCGAATTGTGATTATGAATACTGCCGCCTTTCTTCCGCCCAAGGGGAAAACGCTTCCCATAAGACTCAAGCTGGTGCGGAATGTCACGCCATTGGCGACCCTGGCGGTGCAAGGATTTAATCTGTTTGCCTGTGGTGCGCTTTACATGGCCTCTTATAAAGGGCTGAAAAAAGATGTTAAATCAGGCCTCATCGCTCCGTACAACAGTTGGCATAACCGGATCGCAACCTTAAAGTTTGTTCAGGATATTCCTGTCAGCGAGAAGGATCCAAGTTATGGCCTTGTCAAGTCTGTTGATGAAAACCTGGTTAAACTCAGACACATCCCCATGCTTATCTGTTGGGGCGAGCACGATTTTGTTTTTGATTCCAAATATCTTGCCGAGTGGCGGCGCCGTTTCCCAAATGCAGAGGTTCATTCATTTAAAGATGCGGGACATTATGTTCTCGAAGATGCGGCAGGCAGAATTATTCCCCTGGTTAAGGATTTTCTGAAAAACCATCCGCTTTGATTTTTCTTCCGTCATCCAGACTTTTTAAAGCCAAAACCCCCGGAAGATCAAAACCGGATAAATCGGAAAAGTTACAAGTGAGCTAAAGTCAAGGAGTCGCTACGCTTCGGCTTCTGTACAAATCGGCAGTGTTCCTTAACTTTAGTTCACTTTAGGCACTTTACACTTTTTAACATTCTTACCATTGACCTTCAACGTTTGCCTGATCAGAAAA
>JAUVTO010000226.1 GCA_030601485.1 Desulfobacterales bacterium
CTCGATATTTATGACGAGTTCATAAAATTCAAACAGCATCCGTTTATAGCCGACATACTCAAGCACGGCAAGGTCCTGGAACAGGGTGCCCGAACGGTTTCAACCGGAGGCTATTTTACAATTCCCGAACTTGCCGTTGACGGTGGCGTGTTTGTCGGCGGCAGCGCAGCAATGCAGAATACTCCCGGGCTAAAGGGTATTCATTTGTCCATGAAATCGGGCATGCTGGCGGCAGAGGCTATCATAAATGCTTTTGAGAAGAACAATTTCAATAGGGAAACTCTTAGCGGTTACCATGATCTGTTTGAAAAAAGCTGGGCAAAAAAAGAGATTTTCGAGGTTAGAAATTTTTCACAGGCCCTCTCAAAAAAAGGCCTGATTAAGTTTATTCATTTGGGAGCTCAGTACGTCACCAAAGGAAGGGGTGCGTATGATAACATGCCCATTAAACAAGATTACAAAACATTAAAGCCGGTAAAGGAAAGCGATGATGATATTCCCACGGCCCCTGAAAAAAAGACATTGGACGGGGTCTTGTATGTTGACAAACTTACCGGGGTCTATCTGTCCAAAACCATGCACCGGGAGGATCAACCCTGCCACATTATCATCCATGACAGGAATCTGTGCGTTACGGAATGTTTTAAGACCTACCGGTGCCCCTGCACCAGATTTTGTCCGGGTGACGTATATGAAATCGAGACCGATCAAAAGACTTCGCAACGCCGGCTCAAACTGAACCCGTCAAATTGTCTTCACTGCAAAACTTGCGATATTAAGGATCCATACCGGAATATAACATGGACGTGCCCGGAAGGTGGGGAAGGTCCGGGATATACGGTTTTATAATCTCCCTTTCCTTAAAATAGCGACCAGAAGCCATATCCCCATGACTGCAGCGGCCAGAAATCCGACAATCCCTATAAGGGATATGTCGTAAAAAAGGGGAGGCACTTTGGAGATAACAATAAGCGCCGACCCGATAATTAAGGCAGCGATTATGATCGAAAAGGATATCCTGTTGCTTATCTGGTCATATGTAGAAAGCATTTTATCCAAACCTTTGTATTCAAGGTTAAGAGAAAGTTTCTGCTGTTTGATCAACCGGGTGATGGATAGTATATCCTTAGGGAAATTCTGCACAAATTGAAACAACTCTATTGCAAGTCTGAAGATATCATCTGTAATCCTCCGGGGAGACAGTCTGGCAAGTTTCATCTCTTTAATAAACGGTGCTGCCTGCTTTATCATATCAAAATCCGGATCGAGCATGAGGCCCACGCCTTCTACAGCACTAAAAGCCTTTAGCATGAGGAAGATATCAGGCGGAATCCTGAGGCGATGCTGGAAAGCCAGCTTAAGAAGATTATTCAGCAGTTTACCGATTTTAATATCTTTTAAAGGTTTATAAAGATGCCGGCCCATGAAATCGGCAACATCCTTTTCAAGCAAACGAATATCCGGATCTTCATCCCAATAGGTTAATTTCAAAAGAACCTGCGTTGCCCGAGATTCATTCCGGCTCACCACACTTTCGGCCAGATCGCTAAAGTCTTCTCTGGTACGCCGGTCAACAGATCCTGTCATACCAAAGTCGAGGAGACAGATCACATTATCGGGGAGTACAAAAATATTGCCGGGATGCGGGTCGGCATGAAAAAAGCCATGTTTAATTATCTGCTTTAAAATAATATCTGCGCCACGAACGGTAATTAATTTTCTGTCAAGCCCCGCTTTTTCCAGCCGATCGATTTCAGATACCTTGATTCCTTGCACAAGCTCAGTAGTAAGTATAGATTCCGTTGTTGTGTCCCGAAAAACTTTTGGAATGTAGAGGGTAAGGTCATTTAAAAAATTACGTGCAATCCGTTCCATATTTGTTGCTTCAATGGTATAATCTATCTCCTTTTCAAGCGTTCTGGCAAATTCCTCAACGACTTTAACAGGTTGGTGCAGGGACATCTCTTCTATATGACGTTCCATAAGGGTTGCCAAGTGTAGCATAATTTCAAGATCCACTTCTATGATCTTTTTAATCCCGGGACGCTGAACCTTAACCGCCACCTCTTCGCCGTCTTTTAATATTGCTCTATATACTTGCCCTATGGAGGCTGACGCAAGGGGAGTTTTTTCAAAAAAATCAAAAATATCTTCCGGTGGAGCCCCCAGTTCTGATTCAATAATCTTACTGACTTCACTGAAAGGGCTGGATGGTACATTATCCTGAAGTTTTGACAATTCTTCTATGAAATCGACCGGCACAAGATCGGGACGGGTGGAAAGAATTTGGCCAAATTTTATATAAGTAGGCCCCAGTTCTTCACAAGCCATTCTTACTCTTTCCGCTCTGGAAAGCTTTTCAAGACGGCTGCGCCGATTTTTTGAAATCAGTTGAAGACCGATTTCAATGTACTGCTCAATCTTTAAGAGTTCTATCAGGTCTCCGAAGCCATACTTAAAAAAAACCGTTAAGATCTGGCGATAACGGGCAAGATGGCGGTATGTTCGGCCGACCACGCCTATTTTTCTTATACTAAACATTGGGCAAGAATGTTGTTATGTTTGGGAAAGGGCACTTTAGTTAGTGCCCATCCATAAATCTATATTGAGCACAAATTATGTTTCCAATTCAGAAATGAACAATTTTTCGCAAGGTCAAGGAAATCAAGGAATTACGCGGAGGCATACAAGTGGTACGCCGCACAAGTAATTCCGCAGATAGACGCAGAGATTGCGGAAAAGGGCCATTTCTGGATGGAAACTAT
>JAUVTO010000056.1 GCA_030601485.1 Desulfobacterales bacterium
TGACTTTTCCACGAGATGAACATAAAATCCGGAATCAGCTAAATCCAGAGCTGATTGCATTCCGGAAATCCCTCCGCCTACAACCAGTACCGATCCGATTACATCCTCAGACATTGTTTGATTCTCCTGATAAAGTAAAGACTCCTGGCCCAAAGGACCAGGCGTTGGTTTGCCCCTGAAAGGGGCTGTTTTACTTAAAGCCGTACAAGTTAAAAGTGCCTAAAGTGATCTAAAGTGCCTAAAGTTATGGTGTCGCTCCCGCCTGCCATTGCAAGGCACGAGCGGGCAGGTCGCTCCGCTGATTTTATATAATTGACAGAATTCCTTAACCCTGGCCCAGACCGATCACCAATACTCTATACTCAAAAAGTTATGTTTGTAATGATCAATAAATCAGATCAATATATAAACAGTTAGCACTCTCCGAGGCGTAGGCTCTACCCTCCGGCCTGTAAGCCCTACGGGCTGGAAGCGGAGCCGGAGGCCCAAAGGACCAGGTTTTTCAGGGCAAAATGATAAATATAGGCTGTAAAAAAGCATGTCAATAAATTTATAGTATAGGGAATTTTCTTTTATGGGCGGTGTGGCCATGCATGCGGGATCGCATAACATCGCTTTGCGATTTTATAGCCTGATTTTTTGTTTTATTGACTGCAACGAAACATTGGATTAATGTCCACGTTCAGGTGGATTGACCAATGAAAAATTATAAAGACAAAGTGCTTGAAACGGCTGAATTCTTAAGATCTCGTATTGCAACGCTTCCCCAAATAGGTCTTATGACCGGAACAGGCCTTGGAGAAAGTGCGGCATCTTTAGATATCTCCGCATCCTTTGAATATAAACATATCCCTCATTTCCCAATATCAACAGTTGAAAGCCATCTGGGCCGGCTTCTTTTCGGCAGCATGCAAGGCAAACAAATCATTGCCATGCAGGGCCGTTTTCATCTTTACGAGGGTTACTCACCTGTGGAGGTGACCTTTCCTATCCGAGTCATGCAGGAATTAGGTGTTAAAATCCTGATCCTTTCCAATGCCGCCGGAGGTCTTAATCCTGAATTTAATGCCGGTGACATTATGATCATTGAAGATCATATAAATTTGACGGGACTAAATCCTTTGATCGGGCCCAATGAAGACCGTTGGGGAATCAGATTCCCGGATATGATCAATGCATACGACCAAAGGCTGTCGGCACTTGCGGAAAAGGCCGGCAAAGATGCCGGTATCCATCTACAGAAAGGAATTTATGCCGGACTTAGAGGGCCGTCACTTGAAACGCCGGCCGAAATCCGCTTTCTAAGGATCATCGGCGCCGATGCCGTGGGTTTTTCGACCATACAGGAAGTTATTACGGCAGTCCATGCCGGAGTGAAGGTGCTCGGCCTGTCGACCATAACCAATGTTCACGATCCGGATGCGCCGGTTCCTGCGACGTTTGAACAAATCATTGCCGTGGCTGAACAAGCTTCTCCCCGGCTGGAAATGATCATCAGAAATGTTGTGGGCACTATTTAACCTGCTTACAAGACCACAAACCTAAGAACAAACCTTGGCTTTCCGCCAACAGATAGCTGTTTTAAAACCTGACGGGCATTCCGGAAATTTTTCATATTTAGACAATTATCCGGTTTGCTAAAGCAGACCTTGTCTCAACTAGTTGTATGCGTTATGATAATATTATTATGTATCTTGCAAGAATGAAAATAAAAGATCAGACTCATTATTATATTCGGGAAACCTATCCCGACGGTCCCTGCTTAAAAAGTCGAGATGTTTTCGATTTGGGAACTGACCCCTCCAAACACATCATTTATCTCGGTGGACACGGTTATTATTATGATGAGGCGATTGAAGAAACGCTGGCACAATTTGGACTGTATCCCGATCAGGACGAATTGGATCATATATTCTGGGATTTTCTGAATCCTGAAATAAAGCGGGTAATAAGGGGGTTTCAGCGATCCTTCGACAACTCTAAGACGGATTTGCCGGAAACCCATCCGCGGGTTCATGTATTCGACAAACGCCGTATTCATTATCTAAAATTTGCTCAGATGGACCAACGCAGCCTGAGTAAAATGCCGCTCAAGCTGTTTAATGTGCTTCATGGGAAATCACGTGATGAGATTGAGCAATACTTTCTGGTTCAGGAGCGCATTCTTCAGCCCAACGAACTGAGAACATATGTCTACACTATTTTTGATCTTCAGCAGCTTTTTACCGAAGTCATTGCCGCTCAAAGACCACAGGATTTCGGCCAAACCAAGATGGATGAATTTTTTATTGATGCCGTTTGCCGGCTTAATGATGATAAAAAATTTTGGGCCGGCATGGAGATGTCCGACAGGCTGCAAGACTATCTGGTCAAATATGTGATTATGTATTTCGATAACGAATTTCTCCGGCGTTCCCTTTTTCAGGATTACCTTCACGAATTCATGAATCGTCACCGTACTTACCTTCCGCCGAAAAAAGTGCGCGTGAACATGGAGGAGGCCGCAAGACTTTTTGAAACAAACTGGGAAAAGTTAAAGCAGATGGATCTCAAATGTTTTAACCGTTTATACCGGAAGATGGCTTTAAAGCACCACCCGGATAAAGGGGGGGACCACGCAACCTTTGTAAAGTTGACCAAGTACTATCAAGGCCTATTACAAAAGAAACTATGATAGGCAACATGATCATATCTCCAGTGGACCCCTTAATTTTTTGAGAAGTTACATGATAAGGAGAAGAAAAGCATGAAGATGGATATTTTTAAAGAAATGAAAGCACCGGAACTAAGACAATATATCGAATTCCTCCTTTGGCACTACAGAGTTGTTGATGCTTTTTGGTTTATCTATGTGGCGGAGCGCTTTGACCAGCCCACAGCAGAGCGAATTAATGAAAAGGTGTGGGGACGTGTTTCCGCAATGGCCGCAAAAGATCTGATCTCCCGGTTTCACATCAAGGAAAGAGGTCTTAAAGGTTTTGTGAACGCCTTGAAGTTTTTTCCCTGGTGCATCCTGGTCGGATATGAGATTCAAGAATCAGACGAGGAAGTGATCATCTCTGTACCGTCATGCCCTACACAGGAAGCCAGGCTCAGGCGCGGTCTGGGAGAATTTGATTGCAAGGAAATGCACCGGGATGAATTTACAAGCTTTGCTCATGTAATAGACCCTGCCATTGGAGTCGAGTGCCTTTTTGCCCCTCCGGATCCTCATCCCAAAGATATGTTTTGCAAGTGGCGCTTCTATCTCGAAAAACAGAGAAAAGAGGAAAAAATATAAAAAGAAAAGGTGTGAAAGTATTTTTTGGAGTGTTGATAAATTGACGTTTTCACCCCATATTATCAAAGAGTTGCTGCAGTCTTCAGATCATCAGCTAAAAGAGCTAAAAGAAACGTATGCGCTTCTACCGGAAACCCGATGTCGGCGTAAAGCTCAGTGCTGTTCAATGCTGCCGGAAATGACCCTGGTGGAAGCACTGCCTGTGATCCGGCGTTTAGTGGAAATGGCTGCTGCCACGCGAAACCGATTGATTAAAAAAATAATTGGGCATTTTTTTTTGAATCCCGTGGAGATCACGTTGTGTCCATTTTTAGAGGGTCAAGAATGCTTGATTTACCCGGATCGTTTCTTTGGCTGTCGGTCCTATGGGCTGTGGTCACCCGCCCACTATGAGACACTTGCGGCCCGTGATCGCAGGGCTAAAAAACATTTGCAGGAACAGTGGAAAAGCCTGGGAGTATGTCTTCCGAAAAAAGTTGTTGATTTTCAGGTGCCCTATTGCCTGTGTGTGGAAACAAACGGCCCTGTAATTATAGACGACAAGATCCTTGTACAGGCATCAGATACGATTGAAGCGATTTCCGCTGGTTTTTCTTCCTGGCATCAATTGTTTGGCCAGAGATATTTTTCTGACCTGAGTTTTCTACTATCTGCCTTAATGTTCGGCCATATCGCAGCGGTCCAAATGAAATTCACCCTGGTCCGCTATATAGTGAACACCAAAAATAGGACAAGACTGGATAGAATAATCCAGGAACTTCCCGACCTTTGTGCGATGTTGACGTGATATTTCACCGGACTCGCTACCCTCCTTACGATCAAAAGAGTGGCCCGTGTCAACGATTATGGGTTAAAGTTCAAAATGACAGCCACGACCTCACACGAATGGACGTTTCTCTGGCCCGTGCCATGATTTCAGTAATATCCAGTGTCAGTAATTTACGATCTTCCATAACCGGTTGACCGTTGATAATGGAGTGGCTGACATCACTTCCCCTGGCAGCATAGACCAGGTGAGATGTTGCATTATACATGGGGGTAAGATGGGGTTTATGAGTGTCTATCACAATGACATCCGCCTTTTTCCCGACTTCCAATGAACCGGTAACATCCTGAAGCCCCAACACCCTTGCCCCGTGGACAGTGGCCATTTTCAACACAGAAAGAGCATCCATGACGGTAGGATCAAAGGTGTTCACCTTGTGAAGTTTGGCAGCCGTATCCATCTCTGAAAAAAGGTCCAGGTTGTTATTGGAAGCACAACCATCCGTCCCTAATCCTACGGTCAAGCCCTGTGAAAGCATTTGGGGAACCGGGGCAATACCGGATGCCAGCTTCATATTGCTTTCCGGATTATGAACGACGTTTACCCCGTTTGCGGCCATTGTTTTTATATCCGCATCCTCCAGATGAACACAATGGTCCGCGATCAGGTGAGGTCCTAAAAGCCCCAGTGAATCAAGATGCTTCACTGGTGTTTTCCCGTATTTTTCTTTTATTTCATCAACTTCAGTTAATGTCTCTGCCACATGGATAATTAGCGGCACATTATATTTTAAAGCCAGTTCATTAGACGCGGTAAGGAGTTTGGGGCTGCAGGTAAAAAGGGAATGGGGCTCTACGGCGATTGATACGAGGGGATCATTTCGCCATTTTTGAATCAATGATTCGGTATACTCAAGACCTTTTTCAACGGGCCCGTAATTTGGTGATGGAAAATCGTATAAGACTTCTCCCACCAGACACCTTACCCCGGCTTTTCGAGCCGCCTTGGCCACTTGGTCTGCAAACAGATACATGTCACAGAAAGTGGTTGTGCCGGACATAATCATTTCTGCAAGGGCAAGCAGGGTTCCGGTGTAAACAAACTCCGCATCCATTTTGCTTTCTGCCGGAAAGATATAGTTGTTTAACCATTCCATAAGAGGAAGATCATCGGCAAGCCCCCGGAAAAGGCTCATGGCTGCGTGGGTATGACAGTTCACCAGGCCGGGAAGAATCAGACCGCCCCCGGCATCTATGATCTTTTCGGCTTTAAATAACGTGGGGTTTCCGGGCCCGATTTTAGAAATACTGTCGCCACGAATACATAAAAAGCCGTTTTCAACAATAGAATTATCCGAATCCAACGTCAAAATAGTGCCATTTTTTATAATAATATCCGCCTGCTGCATGATTTATCCTCCCGGCAGTATTTGTTTTGCCTCGATCCGCTCGGCATCAGAGCTGTTTTTTACCCGGAGTGTTCTTATTCGTCAAGCGATCTTGACAATAAAATAGGATTGTATCATGAATTGTTATAGGAGGGCTCAGAAATATATTCCGTAACAATGCGGAAGTTTTTTTTTGACGACGGCCTTTAAGGGAAACAAATGATTTTTGATATTGTCATACATAACGGTCTCATTATTACGGTCAATTCTGATTGTGACATCATTGAAAACGGTGTGGTTTGTATCACCAAAGGAACGATCCACAGGATTGAAGCATGGTCGGATGACAAGCCTCTGCCTGAGGCAAAAGAAATAATTGATGCGAACGGTGGTATTGTTATGCCCGGTTTGGTAAATACCCATACACATCTTCCCATGACATTATTCAGAGGGCTTGCCGATGATCTTCCTCTGGCTCTATGGCTGGATGAATTCATCTTCCCCTGCGAGGCAAAATATTTAACCCCCGAAACGGTCCGGCTTGGGACGCTTTTGGCTTGTGCGGAGATGATACTCTCGGGAACAACGACCTGCTGTGACGGATATTTCTTCGAAGATGATGTTGCATCGGCGATTTATGAATCAGGAATCAGGGGGGTATTAGGCCAGGGTGTTGTTGATTTTCCCGCGCCCGGTGTGCCTGATCCGTCGAACAATATCAAGAACGCGGTGGGGTTTGTTGAAAAATGGCAGGGTGTATCTCCTTTAATAACGCCTTCAATATTTTGCCATTCTCCGTATACATGTTCTGAAGAGACACTAAAAAAGGCCAAAGCCGCCTCTGATTCAAAAGCACTTCTTTTCCAGATACATGCGGCTGAAACCAAAAGCGAATATGTGCGGATTCAGACCGAACAGCACACGACTCCGGTGAAGTACCTGGATAGAATCGGGATCCTGGATGAAAATACGCTGATCGTTCACGGCATATGGCTGGATGATGGTGACATCGAGATCATCGCAAAACGCCGGTCAAAGGTTTCCCATAACCCCCAGAGCAATATGAAGCTTGCCTCGGGCATTGCACCGGTTCCGAGCCTATTGAACGCCGGCGTGACAGTAGGTCTTGGCACGGACGGGTGCGCCAGCAACAATGATTTGGATCTTTTCCTGGAAATGGACACGGCTGCCAAGCTTCATAAGGTGAATCTTCTCGATCCCACGGCCATGGATGCCAGAACCGTATTGCGTATGGCGACTATAGACGGCGCAAAATCCATAGGACTTGATAAAGATATCGGCTCCCTTGAACCGGGCAAGCAGGCCGATGTTATTATTGTCGATACCGAAAAGCCCCACCTGGTTCCCATGTACAACCCCGTATCCCATATTATCTATGCCGCCCAGGGTTCGGATGTAAGGGATGTGATGGTTGCCGGAAGAATTCTTGTAAGAAATCAGAATCTTATGACCATAAACCTGAAAGATATATTAGAAAGAGTTGCCAAATTAAGTGGATCCATAAAGAAAAAGTTAAAAGTGTCTAAAGTGATCTAAAGTGCCTAAAGTTATGGTGTCGCTTCGCTCCGCTGATTTTATATAATTGACAGAATTCCTTAATGTTGGCTCACTTTAAACTTTAGTTCACTTCAAACTCTTACAGCGACTCTTCAGGCAGAGCCGGAGAGCTCTGACCTGGCACAAAGGACCAGGTTTTTTAAGGGCAAAATAAATTGGTTTAGGGAGTTTATATGAATTTGAAAAATATTATCAGATCGGCACGGGGCCGAAAACCGGTTGATCTTGTTTTGGCCAATGCACGGATCATCAATGTTTTCTCAGGGGAAATTTTTGGCGGTGATATTGCTGTTGCCGATGGATATATCATAGGGTTTGGGCCATATGCAGCTAAGAAAACGGTGGATATGGGCGGACGCTTTGTAGCTCCCGGTTTTATTGATGCCCACGTTCATATTGAAAGTTCAATGACAGGTATTACCGAGTTTGCCCGTGCCGTGGTTGCTTGCGGCACCACCGCCGTAGTGGCCGATCCCCATGAAATTGCCAATGTATTAGGTATTGAGGGGATAGACTATATGCTTCGCTCGAGCCAGGGTCAGCCCATGAATATCTATTTCACCCTCCCATCCTGCGTTCCTGCCACAAACATGGAAACTTCGGGTGCAACGCTTACGAAAGAGGATCTTTTGCCGTTTATGGATCATAAGCAGATTTTGGCATTGGCCGAAATGATGAACTATCCGGGTGTAATCAACCAAGATCCGGAAGTCCTGGGCAAAATAGATATGGCCCAAAGAGTCCGCAAACCTGTGGACGGTCATGCGCCCGGACTTTCCGGGCATGACCTTTATGCCTATATGGCCGCCGGAATTTCGAGTGACCATGAATGCACTACTGACCGGGAGGCAAAAGAAAAACTTAATTTGGGAATGCACATCATGATCCGGGAGGGTACAGCAGCAAAAAACCTGGAAGCATTAATCCCGGTTGTAAACGAGCGAACCGCTCGCCGTATGATGTGGTGCACGGATGACAGACATCCCCAAGACATCCTGGATCAAGGGCATATTGATTCAATGGTTCGTAAAGCCATACTCTCCGGCCTTGATCCTGTGATTGCTATTCAAATGGCCACCATAAATCCTGCCGAATATTTCAGGATTCAAAATGTCGGTGCGATTGCCCCCGGTCGAAGAGCGGATCTGGTGGTGTTTTCAGATCTCAACTCCCCATACATGGAAGCAGTGTATTATGGCGGCGTTCTGGTGGCTGAGAATGGAACGATTTCGCCTGAAATCGCAACCCCCGATCCTGTTCTTTTTCCACCATCCATGAACGTTGACACGGAACAAATAGATTTTTCCATCCCGATGGCAACCGGGCGCATCAGAGTCATCGATATCGTACCGGACCAGATAATAACCGGGCAACGCATTATGGAACCGATGATATCGGAAGGCAAGGCTGTTGCCGACACCTCTCGTGATATTTTGAAGATTGCGGTTATTGAACGGCATACCGGTTCGGGCAATATGGGGAAAGGGTTTGTCAGGGGTTTCGGCTTGAAGCGGGGAGCCATTGCATCGAGTGTGGCCCATGACTCCCACAATATCATTGTTGTGGGAACAAATGATGATGATATGAAAGCTGCACTTCGGGCTATCGTCAAAATGGGGGGAGGGCTGGCGGCAGCATACGACAAAAAGGTCTGCGCCAATCTTGCCCTTCCCATCGCAGGGCTTATGTCCCAGGAACCGATTCAAGGGGTGCGTGATAAAATAGACCGCCTGATCAATGCCGCCAGGGAGTTGGGCGCAACACTTGACGATCCTTTTATGACGCTCTCGTTTTTGGCACTTCCCGTTATTCCTGAGCTAAAAATCACGGATAAAGGGCTGGTTGATGTTGCCCGGTTTAACGTTGTGTCTTTGTTTGTGGATTAGATTGTGTCCATCCATAAACGGCATCTTTCGGCCCCCGGCTGCGTTCTCGTTCGTTTTCAATTCTCGAAATAGCGCGCTATGCCTGCGGTTGAAAACTCGCTCGGGCCTTGCCGGAAACCAAAATCTACCATTTATGGATGGACACTATATTGAATTCTCCGTGACATTTAGGTTATCTGCTGTATGCATGGAAAACTCCCGGATTTTTTCTATAAATTTCCCTGAAAGAATGTAAAGCTTGTCAAAAAATGGCAAAGATATTGCCGAATATTGTCGCAATAACAATGGCATTGCGATTTTCTTATTTAACACAACCCGCTGGAATTTAATCGTTTCTCGATTTTCTACAATCGGTTTTTAACTCTTGCATGGTTTTTGCAATATCTTAGCTGAATCCAGTTACGAAAATAAAATACAGAGGGCTTGACGCATGAAATCCAAATCTTTTATTAAATTTGTTATTATGTTGATATTATTATGCTTTATTGGAGGATGTGCGGATAGAATGCCATATCTTTTTAATGGCAAGGTTTCCCGTTATCCTGATTCGAAGATTGTGAACTTAATGCGCCTGAAGGGCGGTTGTTATGCCGAGCTTGAAACCAACGATTCATGGAAAAAAGTATTAGAATATTACAAATATCATATGAGCGAAACAGGTTGGTCAATACGGGTTGAGCGAGAATTTGCAGCACCCCATATGGATGACTTGGAATCAGCCGCATTTTTAGCACTGTTTAAAGACAATACCGGTTTAATGATCGACACCTATACGTCGGTTA